>CANBUY010000004.1 GCA_947372745.1 Comamonadaceae bacterium
AATGAGCACTTGGATCGGACCCGGAGGTTTGTCATGCGCCCCAGCAAAGTAGGGCGCCCACAAAAAACCGGGCCACAATTGCTTGGGCCCGGTGCTTGATTCTAGCGACTTATTTGGATTTCAAGATGAGAAATTCAAACAGTTTCCCCAACTGCCTCATGGCAGCAGGGTCGTTATGGTGTTCGTCATCCCATGCGCGTCGGAAGCCACAGGGTGATCACGGGAAAGGCAATCAGGATAATGAGCCGAATGATATCGGTCACCACGAACGGAATTACGCCTTTAAAGATGGTGGTAAAACTCACATCTTTCACCACGCTCTTGATCACGAAAACATTCATGCCCACGGGCGGGTGAATGAGGCCCAACTCGACCGTCATGACGATGATGATGCCAAACCAGATGGGGTCAAACCCCAGCACCAAAATAACCGGAAAGATGATGGGCACTGTCAAAATGATCATGGCCATCGCGTCCATTAAGCAGCCCAGCACCAAGTACATCACCATGATCATGGCCAGCACGCCGTAGCGTCCCACCCCCATGCCCGTCAGGAATTCAGTGAGTTTTTGGGGTGACTGCGTGATGGTTAAAAAGTAGCCAAACAGCAAAGCACCAATCAGCACGGTAAAGACCGCCGCCGAGGTGCGTGTGGCCTGCAACAGTGCCTCGCGCAGGTTGCTTTTGGTAAATTTACCCCGCGCCAGTCCCAGAATAAAGGCTCCACTGGCACCCACCCCACCGGCCTCGGTTGGGGTAAAAAAGCCACCGTACAAGCCGCCAATCACAAAGAGGAATAAAACCAGCGGTGCCCACACATTCTTCAGGTCCACAAGGCGCTCGCTCCAGGGCTTGAGTTCACCGCCGGGCAACCAGTCTGGCCGTACTTTGACAATGATCATGATGGTGATGACGTACATCAGCATGGCCAACAAGCCCGGAATGATGCCGGCCATGAAGAGTTTGCCAATGTCTTGCTGGGTCAAAATGGCATAGACCGCCAAAACGGTAGAGGGCGGCAGCATGGCCCCCAAAGTGCCGCCTGCGGCAATCACGCCAGTAGAAAACGACTGGGGGTAGCCAAAGCGCCGCATTTCCGGGTAGGCCACGCTGGAGAAGGTAGCTGCCGTGGCCACTGACGACCCGCAAATAGCCGCAAAGCCGCCGCAAGCCAGCACGGTGGCCACGCCCAAACCACCGCGTAGATGACCAATCATGGAGTTGGCAGCCTTGAATAATTCACGGCTGACTCCGGACACCGACACCAAAGCACCCATCAGCATGAACATGGGAATCACACCAAAGGTGTAATCGGTGACGGTTCGCATGGAGGTCTGCCCCACCAGTTTGAGCGCCGGGCCAACGCCCACAATGTAGCTATAGCCCGTGACGCCCACCAGCCCCATCGCCATGCCCACAGGCACGCGCAGCAGCATCAGCACAAAAAGAGAAACAAAGCCAAGTATGGCAACCGCATCAGTACTCAAAATATTCTCACTCAATGGAATGGTTGGCTGGCGTGTCCTCTTCCAGCAATTCAGGCTGGAAGATCAGTCGCCAGGTGCGAATGCCAATCAAGATGACCGCGCACACATCGCCCGCCCAGGCCACCGCATAAAAAGGCCAGGTTGAAATGTTCAGGTCGTAGGTCTGGATGTTGTCGGTGTAGGTACCCCGGACTTTGTCAAACAGCATGGCCGTTTGAACCGCCACGACAAACAGCAACACGACCGTAGCGAACACATCGATCACTCGTTTCATGCGCGGCCCTGCCGCCGTCCAGACCAGATCGACCGTGATGTGGCTGCCCCGGTAGCTCGTCGCCGCAATGCCCCAGAAAATTAAAATACCCAAGAGCATGCGGCCAAAGTCGTACGAGTCGGGGATGGAGGTGCTGAAAAACTTGCGCAGCACCACCGATACAAAAATGTTGAGCGCCACAATGCCCACGAAGATGGCGGCTAGCCATTCAATCGAGTTGATCATGCGGTCCATGATGTTTCGCTTCATCTCATCCTTTCATAAGGGCGCGCAGCCCCGCAAGCCGCCACAGTGCATGACTGGGCGGCCCGCTAATTTGCGGTCTTGAGTTAAAGGGCGGATTTGTATTTGCTCAAACTGGCTTTGAGCGCATCCATCACGACTTTGGGATCTTGTCCGGCTTTTTTCACGCCTTCAGCCCATTGGGCTTCACCAGGTGCCACGGCCTTTTTCCAGGCCGTGAGTTGGTCAGGGGTCAGCTTGTAGACCTCGTGGCCCGCTTGGGCGGCAATCTTGGCATGGCCTCCAAATTCGAAATCAGCCCAAGGGGAGGCCACTTTTTCAGCCCACTCGGTGGTGCAGTGGTCGTCGATGACTTTTTTCTGGGCCGTGGACATGGCGTTGTATTTGTCCCGGTTCATGGCCCATACAAAAGGCGTCACGTAAAGGGGGACGTCCATGTGGTAGCTCACCACTTTGTCGATCCCAAATAGCCCGATGGAACCCCAGGGGAAGGTGATGGCATCAGCCACGCCGCGTTCCAGCATGTCGCGGGCTTCAGGTGCTGAAGCTTGAACATTGGTGCCGCCCAAAGAAGTAATCATCTGCCCCACCGTACTGGTGGCTGGACGCACTTTCATGCCTTTGATGTCGGTGGGCAGGGTGATTTTCTTGCGCGCATGGAAAGTGCCAGGGTCGTGCACAAACGCGAAGCAAAACTTCACATCTTTCATTTCATTGGCGGCGTAGTTGCGGTACCAGTTATCAATGGCCGCAGAACCGCCCTTGCCGTTGGCAAACTGGAATGGCAAAGAGGCGCCGGCCATGATGGGGAAACGTCCTGGCTGGTAGCCTGGGTTGATATAGGCAAAGTCAGCAATGCCATCGCGGGCCATGTCGTAGTGGTCAAACGCCTTGCCCAACTGCTCCGAGGGGAACAGCGTCGCGGTGATGGTGCCGTTGGAGGCCTTTTTGATGTCGTCCGCCCAAGCTTGCAGCGAGGGGTTCAAAGGGTGTTGCGCCGGAACCCAGCTTGAGAGCTTGAGCATCACGGGCTTGTCTTGCGCTTGTGCGGTAGCGCCGGCCAGCAGCAGGGCCGAAGCACAAGCGATGGCCGTGCCAGTGAAAGCCAGGCGGCGTGCCATGGAATGGGAAAGTTGCTTGTCGTTCATCGTGTCCTCTTTGGGTTTGGTGTCGAAGGGAAAGGGTATCGGGCTTGAAAGAAATGCGGATAAATTAAACAATGTAATTACAATTTATAACAAGTTATGGGCTGAGTAAATCAGCGTTTTCCCGTAGCCGGGTTGGCTTGAAGGGCTCTTCCAGGTGGGGTTTTAACCCACCGTATCGGCTGGGCTTTGACGGGCCTGGCAGGCGCGCCATGTTGACGCAGTGCTTGGTCAAGGGCTGCGCCGGCTTCGTCGGTCAGCGCCGCCGTGCGGGCTGCTGAAATCGCTTGGGCACGCGCCGTATCTGAAGTGAAGACTGCGCGCTTGGCCAGGTGATCAACGATGTGCAGCAAGTTGCCCTTGGCCCGTTCGTTGGTGGCGCCATAGCCCTTGATCATCCGGCCGCACAGCGCTAGTTCATGCCCCAGCGACCAATTCGCCTGCGTGCCCGACACCACGGAATCAATCCAGTGATTCATCATTTGCTGCTCCTGCTGAAATCGGCTGCCGCGCACGCGAAGCCACTTCAGGCTGGATAAAAACCGCAAAGACAGCATGCCCGAGATGGCATGCGTTCCGATTTTGAGTGGCATGGCCCAGGGCTCTTTACCCCGAGAGACTCTGCGTTTGTCCCAGTTCAGCACCTTGCTGGCCAAGCCCACTGGGAGCAGGGCGGCAAACTCGGGCGCTCCAGGTTTGAAGTGGTCATACACCTGCAACAAATCATCGGGCTTGGACTTGACCTCCTCCTGAACCCGCGTCCATCGCGTGGCCCGGCTTTTAAGATCGGCAACCCGAACGATGTCATCAAAGGCCATCCACAGAGCCAGCCAGCGGATCATTTCATGGGTTGTCTCAAATCCGTTAGCGCCTGCCGGGTCCATCTGACGTTCAGCCTGAAGCACCCGCAGCAGTCGTTCGGCATACAGCTTGGCATAAGCTTCGTTTTGGTACTCAAGGACGCGGGCATAACCCAGCGTCAGCAAGTCATGCAGATTTTTGGGGAATTTTGAGGCTAAATCGGCTGGTAAAGCACTGTGGGTGTGCGAGGGCAGCTCTGAATTAAATAGCACACCTTCCAGCGACCTGAGTTGGCGCCGCTGTTCATTCACGGCATCAAAGCCTTGGCTGAACCCCCGCAAGCTCGCGCTGGCGTGGCTACCCCCCTCAGACACCACCGCTTCGTACACGTCGCGTTTAAATGGCAGCAAGCCACTGGCCGCAATGCAGCCCAGCATGGTGGCACTGACGATGGTGCCGGCTTCTCGCGTGAGCGCAGCCATGTCCAGCACATGGTGGGCGCGGCTGTTTTCTCGCACCAGTTGCAAGAGGCTGGCTTCCTCTCGACGTCCATCGCCTATCTCCATTTTTTCCTGGGTGGTGAGCGTACGCGCTGATGAGGTAATCACCAAGGTGTGCTGGGCAGAGACCAGTCCGTTGCCGATCTGGCGGGCGGTTTCCAGCAATTCTGAGGAAATCAGGGCATCCAGTCGACCGGGCAGCGGGTTCAGACCAAAAACGGGACGTTGGCCGTTGAGCTCAGAGAGAGGATGGGGAAACACTTCCAGGTAATACGTGGTGGCCCCGGTGCGCTGTGCCACGCCCGGGATGGATGTGGCCTGGGCGGCATAGCCGGCCAGTCGGGCGATGTCCACCAGCCATTCGCTGAGAACACCCCCGCCTTCGCCCCCCAGGGCGCAGATCAGGAGAGAGATGGGTTGGGTCTGTTTCATGGGAATTGCTCAGTTCAGGCCGGCTGCAAAGCCCGCACCCAGGCGTGGCGCCAAGTCGCTAGAAGGCGTTCATGCCAGCGTGGGTTTTGAATAATTTCAGCCCGGTAGAAAGACGGGCACAGCGTGGCGGCGTGGGCGTTGGCGCCGCACAAGCCGCAGCCCACACAGCCGTCAATCACCGTGGCCACCGGGTCCACTTTGAGCGGGTCGGGGTTGTCTTTGAGGGTCAAGGTCGGGCAGCCGGAAAGCCGAATACAGGCGTGGTCACCGTTGCAGACGTCTTCATCGACCCCGTATTTCACGCGGACCACGCGTTTGCCCTTTTTCAGCAGGCTCGCCAGCCAGGGTTTGACGCGGCGTTGGCGTTCCAACTGGCATTCGCCCTCGGCCACAATCACTTTCAGGCCATTAAATGAGGTGGTGAAAGCTTCAGTCAGGGTTTGGCGCATTTTGTCCACCTCGTAGGTGTTGACGGTGCGCATCCACTTGACCCCCAGGCCATTCAAGGTGTTCTCGATGGTCTGGTTGAGGTGGGCCAGACTTTGCTGTTTGTCGCTGCTGTCGACCTTGCTTTCCTCATCGGGGGTGGAGATGATTTCCTGGGTGCCGGTGGCGGCGGTATAGCCGTTCTTGAAAATAAGCAAGACAGCATCATCCCCGTTGAACAAGGCGCTTTGCACGCCCGTGAGCAAGCCGTTGTGCCAGAAACCCCCATCGCCCATGATCGAGAGCACCCTGCGGTTCATCATGGGCGAGACACCAGCCCGGCTGGCCAAGCTCATGCCGTAGCCCAAAATGGAGTGCCCAAATGAGAAAGGCTCGAAGGTGGCCAGTGCATGGCACCCGATATCACCAGAAATGTGCACATTACCCACGTCTTGCTGCGCCAGTTTGAGGGCAGAAAACACGGGCCGCTCCGGGCAACCCACACACATGCTGGGGGGGCGGGCGGGCAAGGGCGTTGGCAATGACTTAGCCACCGACTCTCGCCGTTCCATGTTGTTGGCCAGCCATTGCAAGGTTTCTGCCGGGGTATGGGCGGGGAGGTATTTTTGTAAAAACTTGGCCAAGCCTGTCGCCATCACCTCGGTGGTGTATTCGCCGGCTTGGGGGAGCAAGTCTTTGCCATGCAGGGGCGTTTGAATGTCGGCCCGACGCAGCATCAGGGCCAGCTCCTGCTCAATGTATTCAGGCTGGCCTTCTTCGACCATCAGCACGGCCTCTTTACCGATACAAAATTCGCTCAGTTGGGTCGGCACCAAAGGGTAAGTGACATTCAGCACCAGCAAGGGAATATCAGACTGGCCAAAGGCATCGGCCAAGCCAAACTGCTGCAAGGCCCGGATCAGGGTGTTGTAAAGACCGCCCTGCACGACGATGCCCAGGCGCTCATGGCGGCCCGGGAGGAGTTCATTGAGTTGCTGATCAAGAATGTACTGGCGCGCTGCGGGCAGGCGCGCTTCGTATTTCAGCTTTTCATGGCGAAACGTCACCGGGGGGTGGGCCAGTCGCATGTAGTCAAATCCGGCCGGCTCGTCCATCAGGTTTCGAGTGGACACTTGGGATGTCTGGTTGTCTTTGCACACAAAGCTGCCCCGAACGTGGCAGGCACGAATGCGCAACTCCATGAGCACCGGCATATTGGAAGCCTCGGACAATCTGAACCCGTGCTCCACCATGTCGACCATGCGGCCCAGGTCGGGGCGCGGGTCCAGCAGGCACATGGTGGACTTGAGCGCAAAGGCGTGGGTGCGTTCCTGAATCACACTGGCACCCTCGCCATAGTCTTCGCCCACAACAATCAGTACCCCACCGGTCACGCCGGGGCTGGACAAGTTACTCAGGGCATCCGCCGCCACGTTGGTGCCGACAATCGACTTCCAGGTGACCGCGCCGCGCAAGGGGTAGTGAATCGAGGCGCCCAGCATGGCCGCCGCCGAAGCTTCGTTGGCGCAGGCCTCGACATGCACGCCCAACACATCCATGTAGGGCTTGGCCTGCACCATCACATCCAGCAGGTGCGACACCGGCGCCCCTTGGTAGCCGCCCACATACGACACACCGGATTGGAGTAGGCCCTTGGTAATGGCCAAAATACCCTCGCCGTGGAAAGTTTCGCCGGCACCCAGGGCCAGTGACTTGATTTCTTTGGTGAACGAAACTTCCACGGCGTGCCTTTATTTGTAAATTTGAACAGCAGTGTCGTTTTCAATCGATCATCAATCAATAAAATAATCGATCTATTTAATATTAGTTTTATGCATATTAAAGACATCGACCTCAACCTGCTCCGCGTGTTTGACGCGGTTTACCGCACCCGCAACGTCAGCCGCGCGGCTGAATCGCTGGAGTTGACCCAACCGGCAGTCAGCCAGGGCTTGACCCGCTTACGCCTGCTGATCAAAGACCCTTTGTTTATTCGGGCGCCGGGTGGTGTTCAGCCCAGCCCCAAGGCAGACAGATTGGCTCAGGCGGTGCGCAGTGCCCTCGCCACCATCGAGCAGGCCTTCAACGAGTCGGCGGTGTTTGATCCGGGTCAGTCGCGCAAAACCTTTCGTCTGCACATGAGCGATATCGGGGAAAGTCGTTTTTTACCGCTGTTGATGACGGGTTTGCGCCAGTCGGCACCTGGCGTCAGGGTCGAGACCTCAGCCCTGCCGGCACAAGGCATTGCCGAAGCCTTGGACAGCGGTCGCATCGATTTTGCGGTCGGTTTCCTGCCCACCGTCAAAGACACCGAGCGCGTCCAACTCATGGAAGACCGCTACGTGGTGTTGTTGCGCGAAGGCCACCCTTTCGCTGAGGCCTTGAAGCTGCAGAGCCGGGGAGGGCAGGTTTTGCTGGATGATTTGCGCCAGCTGGAGTTTGTCGCGGTCAGGACGCACTCAGACACCTTGAGAATTTTGCAACTTTTGCAACTCGAAGACCGCTTGCGCTTGATCACGCAGCATTTCATGGTGCTGCCCGCTATTGTTCGTGACACCGATCTGGGCGTGGTGATGCCGCGAAATATTGCGCTGGGTTTTGCCCAGGAAGGTGGCTACGCCATCATCGAGCCCGAGTTCCCTCTGCGTGACTTCACCGTTTCATTGCATTGGAGCAAGCGATTTGCCTCCGATTCAGCCAACCAGTGGCTGCGTGACCTGATGGTGAGGTTGTTTTCCAGCCCTCAGGGTTGAGCCGGCAAACAAACAGACTGTGCCGCCACCACCACACGACCCCTGTCGTCTTGCACCCAGCCCACCACGCGAAGGCGCTCGGGTGTGGCGCCCGCAGGAATACTCAGCGGACGCATTTCGCGCCAAACCTGTTGCTCACTATTTGAGAGCTGCTCTAGCACGCTCCAATTGCTTATGAGCACATTTCGGACCAAATTTCTTTCGACCGGGGTGCCGTCAGCGCCAGCGGGAATGGTCTCAATTAAAACCAGCGATGCGTTCAAGTCGCCTGTCATCTTGGTCCCAGGGCTGATTTTGAGCTCAATGGAAGCGCCCAAGTAGCCGCCCACCGGAACGCCATGCCCGACTCTTAAGGCAAGCGAGGCTGATGTGCTGACTGGAATATGGCAGATGTGTACCGTGTGTGGCGCCTTTATTCCCAGTGCAGCCAAACGCTCCTGCGCTTCGCGCCGGGCAGCGGCTGACAAAGGCGCGTCGTCGCCTTGGCTGCTGGGCACGATCCAGTCCAGGGTCAGTGCTTGAGGATGGGATATCTCTGCGGGGAGTCGCCCCCAGCAAGCCTCGCAATCAGCGTTCATGAAGCGCTCGACCAGTGCCGTGGGGCTTGGCTGCCCCTCGCTGGCGCAAAACGATTGCGCTTGGGCGCCTGAGAAGATGAGGTTGCACCCCAAGATCAGCAAAAGAAATTTCATTCAGGTCTTTCTACAATGACAGGATGTTCTCAGAAATTACCCAAGCCGGCTCGTCACAGGGCTCTCAAGACACCCCGCTCTTGCACAACCTCAACCCCGAGCAGCGCGCCGCTGTGACCTTGCCGGCCGAGCATGCCCTGATTTTGGCGGGGGCAGGCTCTGGTAAAACCCGCGTGCTCACCACCCGCATTGCCTGGTTGTTGCAAACGGGCCAAGTCTCGCCGGGCGGTATTTTGGCGGTCACCTTTACCAATAAGGCCGCCAAGGAAATGATGACGCGGCTGGGCAGCATGCTGCCGGTGAATGTGCACGGCATGTGGATTGGCACCTTTCACGGGCTGTGCAACCGGTTTTTGCGGGCGCATTTCAAAATAGCGTCACTGCCGCAAAGCTTTCAGATTCTGGACACGCAAGACCAACTCTCCAGCATCAAGCGCTTGTACAAGCAGTTCAATATTGACGACGAGCGTTTTCCGGCCAAGCAAATGCAGTGGTTCATTGGCAGCTGCAAAGAAGACGGCCTGCGCGCCAGCGGCGTGGAAGTGCGCGACGATGAAACCCGTAAAAAAGTGGAGATTTACCAACTCTACGAAGAGCAATGCCAGCGCGAAGGCGTGGTCGATTTTGGCGAGCTGATGCTGCGTAGCTATGAGGTGTTGCGCGACAACGACCCCATTCGGGAGCATTACCAGCGGCGTTTTCGCCACATTCTCATTGACGAGTTTCAGGATACCAATAAGCTGCAATACGCCTGGATCAAGATGTTGGCCGGGACGGGGGCAGGCGGTTCGGTGGATGCCGGGTTTAACCCCACAGGCTGTGTGCTGGCGGTGGGTGATGACGATCAGAGCATTTACGCATTTCGCGGGGCCCGCGTGGGCAATATGGCCGACTTTGTGCAAGAGTTCAAAGTGCGCCATCAGATCAAGCTGGAAGAAAACTACCGCAGCGGCAGCAATATTCTCGACTCGGCCAACGAGCTGATCGCCCACAACAGCAAGCGCCTGGGCAAAAACCTGCGCACCAGCCAAGGCCCCGGCGAGCCGGTGCGCGTGTTTGAGGCCAGCAGCGACTTTGCCGAAGCGCAGTGGATGGTGGACGAGATGCGCCAACTCGTACGTGAAGACGTGCCGCGCAAAGAGATTGCCGTGCTGTACCGCTCCAACGCCCAAAGCCGGGTGATCGAGACGGCGCTGTTCAACGCGGCCGTGCCCTACAAGGTGTACGGCGGCCTGCGCTTTTTCGAGCGGGCTGAGATCAAAAATGCGCTGGCCTACCTGCGCCTGCTGGGCAACCCGCGTGATGACACCAGCTTTTTGCGGGCGGTCAATTTTCCCCCGCGGGGCATTGGCTTGCGCAGCCTGGAGCAGTTGCAAGACGTGGCCCGCGCCACGGGCTGCTCCCTGAGTGATGCGGTCAGTGGGCTGGAGGGCAAAGTCGGCACCAAAATCGGCGCTTTTTTAGCGGGTGTTGACGTGCTGCGCGAGCAAACCCAGGGTATGAAACTGAGCGAAATTGTGGAGCGCATGTTGGCCCACAGTGGACTGATCGCCCACTACCAAGCGGATCGCGAAGGCGCTGACCGCGTAGAAAATTTGGAAGAATTGGTGAACGCCGCTGAGAGTTTTGTGTCTCTGGAGAACTTTGGTCGTGATGCGGCCAAGCCCCTAGACGAGGAGGGCAACACGCTCACCCAATCGCCGGCCTCACAAGGGCTGGACTTCAGCCAGCCTATGGTGGACGAATTGGCGCCCGATGCTGATACCGGCGAAACCCTGTCGCCCTTGGTGGCCTTTTTGTCGCACGCAGCACTGGAAGCTGGCGACAACCAGGCGCAGGCTGGGCAAGATGCGATTCAACTCATGACGGTGCATTCCAGCAAGGGGCTGGAGTTTGACTGCGTGTTTATTACCGGCATAGAAGAAGGTTTGTTCCCGCACGAAAACTCGATGAACGACCGCGATGGGCTTGAAGAAGAGCGCCGCCTGATGTACGTGGCCATCACCCGCGCGCGCAAGCGCCTCTACTTGAGTCATTCGCAAACCCGCATGCTCCACGGGCAAACTCGCTACAACCTTAAAAGCCGGTTTTTTGACGAGCTGCCAGAGTCGGCGCTGAAGTGGATTACCCCCAAAAACTCCGGTTTTACGCCGGGATTTGGCTCGGGCTATGCTTCAAATTCGGGAGCTGGTCAAGCTTACTCGGCGAGCTCTAGAGGCTCATTTGGTGCTGATTTATCAAAGTACACTGCAGCGGCACCTGTGCCCGTGCAAAAAGCTGCCCCAGCGCATGGCCTGCGCTCTGGGATGAAGGTGTTTCATGCCAAGTTTGGCGAAGGTACCGTCTTGTCGCTGGAGGGCGTGGGGGATGACGCGAGAGCCCAGATCAACTTCCCGCGCCACGGCATCAAGTGGCTGGCCCTGAGCGTGGCCAAGCTCACGCCGCTGCCTTGAGCGTATCTTTAAACCAAAGCGGCGCTTGAACCGGACTTAACGCCGGCTTTCTTGCGGCGAACCAAGGTCATGCCGGCCAGACCAAGCCCAATCAGTGCCAAGCTGCCGGGTTCAGGAACGTTCGTGGCGGTGGTGCCTGCAGTACACAAAGCGTTTGACCCTGGCGTGCAAACTGAAAAGTTGGCGATGAAGGCGGCGCTGTCAAGATTGTGGTCGTTGACATCGCCAACCTCAAATAGCAAGGTGTGCTGACCGGCTAACAGCAGGGGTGAAATGGTCGTTAAGCCTGAAATCAAACCATGCTCACCAGCAAAGACAGAATTAATATCAAGAGTTGTGAGTTGGCTGACGAAAGACGTAGCGACCTGAACTGGGTTGTTGAATGCATCGTAAGTGATTTGATCGGTGGTGCCATCAAGGAACACCAAAAAAGCATCGGTGTAGTTGCTGACATACTTTGGATACTCCACAGAGCCAAAAATAAAGTCAAATTTCACGGCACTCGCGCTTGCCAGCGTAAAGGTCAGCGCCAATCGAGCCACATCGAAGGAGTTTGAAAAGTTGGCTATCTTCCCTGGGGCATAGCTGTTGAATTCCGACGTACTGCTAGCGCCTGTGTTGGTGCTTGGAAAGTCGCCACTAAGGGACGGCGCGGGTGTCTGACTGACCAAACCAGTTGACAACACCACCCCGTTGCCAATGGTGACGGGGTTTTGGTTAAATCCGGTGTAGGTGCCAAACTGAGTGGCCGCACCGTTGGTCGCACTAACTGAGTCGATCGTTAGCCCGGTGCCACCCAAGGCCGTGGCCAGCGCCGAGCTACTCGTTGTCTGGGTGACAACAAGGGCCGCGCTTGCAGCGCAGGCTGTCAGTGCCAAGGCGGTCACCGCCAGATATTGGCTCAGTTTTTTGGTTTGTATATGGATACTCATCATTTTTTACCCTGTGTTAAATTAAAAAATGAGCAGGCTTATCTATGGATTAGCCTGCTCATTGTTAATTCAGCACCATTCGTGCCAGAGTAAAAAAATATAATTAAATCAATTACTTACGCCCTATTTAGTTCTTTTTGTTGGCGCATTTGTAAAGAATTTCGACAAGCCTTCAGGCACCACGGCGCCATTAACAGCCGCTTGGGCCAGTTTGAAAAACACGTCGGTGTTGTCCAGCACGCCGGTGAAGGCCCATGACCCTGGTCCGAAGGCAGACAGGGGAATGTCGGTGGCGGTGTGCACCGCACTGTCACCTGGCACTTGGCCGGTCACTAAAAACTTGCCAGCTTCATCGCGGCTCAACGGGCCTGCGGGGTAGGCTGACAAAGGCGCTGTTTTGACAAAGGGCTGCTGGCTGTCCTGCATGGGCAGACCATTGGTGCGCCAGTCCTCAAAACGGTCGCTGTTAGCGCCATAACCCACCAGCAAGCGGTTGTCGATGTCGGTGGTTTCAGGGTAGCCATCTGCAGACATGCGGTATTTGGGGAAACCCGCTTTTTCGTAAACGCCCACCACCTTGTCGCGCACATTGGCCGAGCCACCGTCGCGCACCAGTTCTTGCAGTCGGGCATCGCTAACGGTCGAGCCACCAATCAAGGCCACGCCTGAGCACTCATGGTCGGCGGTCACGATCACGAGCGTGTCGCCACGCTGGCGGGCAAAGTCTTGCACCACCTTGATGGCGCGGTCAAATTCAATGGTGTCGAGCATCCAGCGCTCGGTGTCCATGTTGTGGGCTTGCTTGTCGATTGAGGCGCCTTCAACCATCAGCACAAAGCCTTTTTTCTGTTTCTCCAACACGGCGAGCGCTTTGCGGGTCATCTCGTCGAGCATGGGTTGGTCGGGGAAGCCGTAGTCGTCCACCACGCGGCCGTTGATGCCGCTCAGCTTGCTTCGCCTGCCGTCCATCTTGTCGAGGGCGACGTTCATGTTGGCATGGGCAAAGAGTCCGAGCAAACGGTCTGTTTTAAGCGGGTCAATGGCGTCCATCGCGGTTTTGTCGGCTGCGTAGGCAAAGCCCGAGGCTTTGAAGTCACCCAGCAGGTCGCGGTCTTTGTCAATTTTTCCGGGTGCTGCACCCCAACGTTTAACGATGTCGCCCGTATGCGCATCGGTCTCTGAAAACGCGTAATCGGTCTTGTCACCCCGCGCGGAGCCGGGTACGCTGGCGGGTAAAAACCATTTGCGTCCGCCGCCCATCAAGACTGACAAGCCAGTGAGGCCCCGGTCGTCAAGGTATTGGTCAACGATGCCGGTGCCCGCACCGCGATTGCTGGCGTGCACGGCGTTACCTGCTGGGGTGGCGTCAAACACATCGGCGGTGGTGACCAGACCCAAAGCTTTACCTTGGGTGCGGTGCAGGTACTCGCTCAGGTATTCAATGCGGGGGTTATCAAACGGGTCGGAGGTGTCGTCGGGGAACACGCCTTCTTCGTTGTTGTTGTTTTTGTTGCCCGAGACATAGGCGGTCATACCAGGCGCCGAATCGGTCACCACCGAATTGAGTGACGCGGTTTTGACCATGCCCGTGACCGGGAAGGTGTCCATCGCCAAAGGCGTGATGACTTTGCCCTGGGCATAGCCACCGGCCACGATGCGCGCCGCCGTGCGCTGGGCAGCACCCATGCCATCACCCAGCAAGATCACGATGTTTTTGATCTTCTGACCACCGGCGACCAAGGGAACGATTTCGAAGTTTCCTTTTGCAGTGACGGTCTGGCCATCACTTTGCACACCCGTCACGCTGAAGGTGTGAAGACCAGCCTTGGCGACGCTGAAGGCGCGAACGGTAGCAATCGTGGCATTTTTGGGGACAGAGGCCAGACAAGCCACCGCACAACTGCGCAGGGCAGGGGTCAGCGCAAGGGGTTTGCCATCCAGCAAAAATTGGGCGCTGGTGATGGTTTTGCTGGCATCGTCCGGTCGCAGTGTGGCTTGCAGGTCAAATCGCTGGCCTGGCAAAAAACGGGCAATCACCGGCGCAGCTTGTCCACTGGTGAATAACTCACTGGGTGGCGTCAGTCGGCTCACTGCGGGGCTTGCCTCGGCATGGGTGATGGCCAGACTCGCTAGGGCAACAGTGCTCAGGGCGAATGTTTTAAAGTTTAAAAATTTCATATTTTTCCAGGAAGAATGGTTTAGTGCCGGTGTTGCAGGCTATGCAGGTAGCCGGTCAACTCAAATGCATTCATGTTGCGGGCCGCGCTCTCATCAAGTTGCAGGTGCACCCAGGTCACCCGTCCATCGGCGGCTTCTTGGCGGTTGACATGCAATTGCCCATTGACTGATACCAGGCCGCGAACATGGGGCACCGCCCAGTCTGATTGGCTGGCATCCAGGTAAACCGTGACGGTTGAGGCGGGCAGGTCGTCCGCGTCGCCATCGGCGTGCTCGCTCATTTGCACAGGCCGGGGTGCCAACATAAAGCGCCCAGGGGTAGGGATTTCATGCTGCACCATGTAGCCGGTCAGACGCACCGTTTCGCCATCGGACTGGCGCAGGGTGTCGCTAATTTCCAACCCTGTAGGGCCGACAGGGTTGCGAAAAAATTGACGAAAACGTAGTTCGCTGACCGCTCGCGTGCTGCTGGGGGCTGGGACCTGAGCCGGTGCTGTCCCCAGCCAAAAAGCGGCTGTGGTCGCCAGAATCAAGCGAAGGGGGGTGCTGATCGCCGATTTTTTAGCGAGATCTGGAAGTAATAAAGAAGGGAGGTTCATAGCAGGAAGCCAGTGTTGATAACTGACGTCCAGCATATAAAACTACTGTGACATGGCTGTGACACAAGCCCGTTGCCGCGAGACTTTCGCCATCACTGCGAGCCCTCACCCCGCCACTGCGCGCCCTTAACCGTCACTGTGAGCGCAGCGCGGCAGTCCATGCCTTCCCGGCCTCAAAATGGAAGGCTGTTAAGGCTTTGCCTCGGGCGGTGGCCCGAAGGTGTCGCAAAAGGTGAAGTAAAGCGAGGTGAAAAACATCGCCGCCATCACCAGCATCACGGGAAACAAAACGTCTCCAGCAAGCCCCGGGTTGCCGATCAGACCGCCCACCGTCATCACCGCCACCACAATCAGCACCAGCACCGATAGCCACATCAGTCCAAAAACTGCAAAGGCGCCAAAATTACGAAAACAGGCCACGATGCTGAAAAACAGGCTTTTGATGGGGCTCATGCCGTGCCAGTGCACCAAGGCGGGCGCATGCCAGAACATCAAGGACAAGGGCAGGTGCAAGCCAATAAAAACCCACATGGCCGCCTGAAAATTACCATCCATCATGACCTCGCGTGTGGGCGTGGCGCCGCCCAGGTAAACCCGTGCAAAGTCACCGCCGTCCACCAAATAGGACACCCCCATCGCCATCAAAAAGCTTGCGGCATAAAGTCCCCCCAGCACCAGCATGGATCGGGTCTGGGCTTTGCTGGCACGAAACGCGGTGAGCAAAATAAGTGGCATGGGGAATCGACCCTCATCGGCTTCGCGGGCTGCCGCCATCAGACCCAAGGTGGAGGCGGGCAGCAGCATCATGGCAAACACAAATCCAATGTAGGGGATTTGGCTGGCAATGGTCATGATCGCCATGAACATGAAAAACAAACCAGCCAAAGCCAAAGGTTGCCTGATGAAGGTCCGCATGCCTTGCTTGACCCAAACGGTGCCGGTTTTGGGGGTAACCAGGTTTAATTGCATAGTCAGATCGCTAAAGCGCTCATTGAAAAAGGAGAGAGGGCGCGTTGATGCAGTACGCGTTCAAAGTGACTTGGATCATGCGCTTTCAGGACGCTGGCTTCACGGGGAAGGTAGTAATCCCACAATCGCGATACCCAAAATCGCAAAGCGCCCGCGCGCAGCATGGCCGGTAACAACTCGCGCTCAGTGGCTTCAAGGGGGCGAATCGCGGTGTAAGCCGCCATGAATTGCTCAAAACGCTCGGTGTTGTGGCTGCCGGTCTCCAGGTTGATGCACCAGTCGTTCAGGGTCACAGCAATATCAAACAGCCAGGTGTCCACGCCCGCAAAGTAAAAATCAAAGAAGCCGGTGAGCTCAGGTTTTCCGTCCTGGGTGTCAAACATCACGTTGTCGCGAAACAGGTCGGCGTGAATCGGGCCACGGGGCAGGGCTGCGTAACTTGACGACTCTGCCGTGTGGTTTTGGTAGGCTAATTCGCTACCGATCAAAGCCGCTTGATCGGTCGTGAGGTGGGGCAGCACCACTGGAATGGTGTCGTTCCACCAGTCCAGGCCACGCAAATTGGGCTGCGACAGCTCAAAGTCGGCACCTGCCAGATGCATTTGGGCCAGCGTGCGGCCGACGGCGGCACAGTGTTCTGCTGTTGGGTTGAGCTCGCTTTGGCCGCGTAACTTGTTGACCACGGCGGCTGGTTTGCCTTTGAGCTCAAACACCAGCTCGCCTTTGGCATTGGCCGTGGGGTCGGGCACCGGAATGCCCCGCTGGGCCAAGTGCTTCATCAAACGCAGGTAAAAAGGCAGTTGCTCGAAGGTGAGACGCTCAAACAAGGTCAGCACATAGTCGTGTTGAATTTCATCTTGAACCGTGCTGACGAAATAATTGGTGTTTTCAATGCCGCCAGAGCAGCCCTTGATTGATTTCAGTTCGCCCAATTTGAGTTGACGCATCAGCGCCCGTGCCTCTTTGGAGGAGACTTCTGTATAAACCGCCATGAATTAAAAGCCCAAAATTTTCCAGCTGCGCTCACCAGTGGTGGGCTGAATTTGATAAGCCGGCATGCCCCCTTTGGGCGTGACGTCGATGGTTTTGGTCTCGCCGCCAATGCGAAGTTCGTCAATTTTGGCGCCTGAATCTTCTACGTGAAGGCGTTCAGCGCGCTTCTCGATGCCGCCTGTGGTGGCAGACACCGGCTGGGTTTGGAGGCTGGCAGCGGGTGCCTGCGCCCAGCCAATGCTGGTGCAGGAAATGAAAATGGGGAAAAGGAAGGCTAAGCGCATATTGAGATTGTAGAACCACGGACACCGGTGCCGTCGCAGGCAAAATAGACCCATGAACGACACAAAACCCAAGCCCAAAACCCTGCTTCTGGTGGATGGCTCCAGCTACCTTTACCGCGCTTTTCACGCCATGCCCGACCTGCGAGCCGTAGCCGGGGACCCCACCAGCGCTCCCACCGGTGCCATTCGCGGCATGATCAACATGCTGGAAAGCCTGCGCAAGGAAGTGCATGCCGAATTTGCCGCCTGCGTGTTTGACGCCAAAGGCCCGACCTTTCGCGACGATTTGTACCCTGAGTACAAGGCCCACCGCTCGCCCATGCCCGACGATTTGCGCTCTCAAATAGAGCCAGTCCACGAAGTGGTTCGCCTGATGGGCTGGAAAGTGCTAGACGTGCACGGTGTGGAAGCTGATGACGTCATTGGCACGCTGGCCGTGATCGCCGCCAACCAAGGCATTGACGTGATTGTGAGCAGTGGGGACAAAGACCTGGCCCAGTTGGTCAATCAGCACATCACCATCATCGACACCATGAACGGCAAGCGCCGCGACTTGGCGGGCGTGGAGGCCGAGTTTGGCGTGCCCGCCCACTTGATGATTGATTTTCAATCCCTGGTGGGTGATGTGGTTGACAACGTGCCAGGCGTGCCAAAAGTGGGCCCCAAAACCGCTGCCAAGTGGTTGCTGGAGTACGGATCGCTGGACAATATCGTGGCCAACGCCGCCAGCATAAAGGGCGTGGTGGGCGAAAATCTTAGAAAGTCTTTGGACTGGCTGCCCATGGGCCGCCAACTGGTCACCATCAAAACCGACTGCGATTTGAACGGCTACGTACCCGACTTGCCTGCGCTCGATTCAATCGCTACCGGAGTTTTGGATGAGGCAGGCCTGACCGCTTTTTACGAAAAATTTGGTTTTAAAGGTCTGGCCCGCTTGATGGGCGGCAATGAGAAAAACCCCAAATCAGGAATGGGGGTCGGATCCAAGCCGCCAAGCGGCGCCGGCTCAGACCCCCATTCCGTGTACAAATCGCCGCGCGAACCCGGCCTCTTCGACGAACCCGAAGAACCAACAACTGCGACCGCGTCCCAAGTGAGCACCGTTAATTACGACACCATCCTCACCTGGGAAGCCTTCGAGCACTGGCTGGCCAAAGTGCAAGCCGCCGATCTGGTGGCGGTGGACACCGAAACCACCTCGCTCGACGAAATGCGGGCCGAGATTGTGGGGATTTCCTTTAGCGTGACGCCCGGTGAAGCGGCCTACATCCCTCTGGCGCACACCTACCCGGATGCGCCTGCACAGTTGCCCCGCGACGAGGTGCTGGCCCGGCTCAAACCCTGGCTGGAAAACGCCGCGCACAAAAAACTAGGCCAGCACATTAAATATGACCGCCATGTGTTTGCCAACCACGGCATTGAAGTGCAGGGCTACGCGCACGACACCATGTTGCAAAGCTATGTGCTCGAAGTGCACAAGCCGCACGGGTTGGCCAGCTTGGCGGAGCGTCATTTGGGGCGTAGCGGTATCAGCTTTGAAGATTTGTGTGGCAAAGGCGCCCATCAAATCTGCTTTGACCAGGTGGATATTGCCAAAGCTGCCGAATATGCGTGTGAGGACTCTGATCAGACGCTGGACGTTCACCTGGCCCTGTGGCCGCAACTGCAAGCCAGCTTCGCGCCCGATGCCCCCAAGTCTGGGCCAGAGGGTGGCTTGTCGGGTGTTTCCAAGTTGCCTCATTTGCCGAGTTTGTTGGGTATTTACGAGCTGGAAATAGCCAGCAGCGAGTCGCTGTACCGCATTGAGCGCACCGGCGTGCTCATCGATGCGCCCATGCTGGCCACCCAAAGCCATGAGTTGGGTCAACGCATCGTACAACTTGAAACCGAGGCGCACGCCCTGGCCGGGCAACCTTTCAACCTGAGCAGCCCCAAGCAAATTGGGGAAATATTTTTCACTAAACTCGGTTTGCCCGTCGTCAAGAAAACCCCCACCGGCGCGCCCAGCACTGATGATGAGGTGCTGCAAAAGCTGGCCGAAGATTACCCCTTGCCTGCCAAAATTTTGGAACACCGGGGCCTTGCCAAGCTCAAAAGCACTTACACCGACAAGCTCGCCCAACTGGCGCACCCGCGCACCGGGCGCGTGCACACGCACTACGCACAAGCCGTGGCGGTGACTGGGCGTTTAAGCAGCAACGAGCCCAATTTGCAAAACATCCCAGTGCGTACGCCCGAGGGGCGCCGGGTGCGCGAAGCCTTTGTGGCGGCGCCTGGTTGTGTCATTGCCAGTGCCGATTACAGCCAGATTGAGCTGCGAATCATGGCGCACATCAGCGGCGACGCCGCCCTTTTACTGGCGTTTCACGACAACATGGACGTGCACCGTGCCACCGCCGCCGAAATTTTTGGCGTGGGCACCGATGTGGTCACCAGCGAGCAGCGCCGTTACGCCAAGGTCATTAACTTCGGTTTGATTTACGGCATGAGCGCCTACGGCTTGGCGCGCGCTTTAAGCATTGACAACACGGCGGCTAAAAACTATATCGAGCGTTACTTTGACCGCTACCCCGGCGTCAAACTCTACATGGAGCACACCCGCCAAAGCGCCAAGGCCAATGGCTATGTGGAAACCGTGTTTGGCCGGCGCCTCACCCTGCCTGAGATCAACTCCCCCAACGGCCCCCGCCGTGCCGGGGCCGAGCGCGCCGCCATCAATGCGCCCATGCAGGGCACCGCAGCTGACCTGATCAAACTCAGCATGGTGAAAGTGCAGCAGGTCTTGGACCAAGAAAAACGCGGCACCAAAATGATCATGCAGGTGCACGATGAACTGGTGTTTGAAGTGCCTGAGGCTGAAGTGGAATGGGTCAAGCGCGAAATACCTCGCCTCATGGCCGGCGTGGCGCACCTGAAAGTGCCTTTGCTGGCTGAAGTGGGTGTCGGACCCAATTGGGAAAAGGCGCACTAAAGTTCGGCGATCTCTATGCAATAGGGTTAACGCGTCACCCCTCGCGTTAACCCTAGGTTTCAAGGCGCCTTTTTTGTGCCTTGGTCCCCTATACTTTGCGAATGAACCAGTTAGTACATTCTCCGCGTGCCGCCAAAACAGCGGTCACGTCGCGCACCAACGACCCGGCCCGCACCATGGCCGGTATTTTGGAGGTCGCCACCACCGAGTTCGCCGACAAAGGCTTGAGTGGCGCCCGCATCGACGAGATTGCTGCGGCCACCCAAACCAGCAAGCGCATGATTTATTACTACTTTGGCAGCAAAGAGGGCTTGTATTTGGCGGTGCTTGAGGCGTCTTACCGGCGTATGCGAGAGATTGAAGCTGAACTCCACCTGGAAGACCTCGCGCCCGAAGCGGCCCTGCGTCGTTTGGTGGAGTTCACCTTTGACCATCACCGGGGCAACGAGGACTACATCCGCCTCGTGATGAACGAAAACATGGCGCGGGGCGTTTACCTGGCGCAAAGCAAAACCATCAAGGGGCTGAACGTGACGGCGATTCAAGCCATTCGTCAACTCTACGACCGGGGTGTGGCCAGCGGTGAGTTTCGCAGCGGCCTGGACCCGATCGACATTCATGCGTCCATTTCGGCGCTGACCTTTTTTAACGTCTCCAACCAGCACACCTTCAGTCTGATTTTCAAAGAGGAGGGGCGCTCAGACGAGTCCGTGGCCCTTCGGCGAAGCAACATCACCGAGATGGTGGTTCGTTTTGTATTGGCTATTTAATTTTGTTATAGCAGCTATGACTGGTATGGCTAATTGAACTACGGGTTATTCCCGATGTTTGAAAACTAACTAGTTCGTACATTAATACAAGATTATTTTGAGGAGAGATTTCTATGGTCGAAAAATTGATTGATGCTTACTGCAATTTCATCAGCTACGTGATTGCTGCCGCACTGGCCGTGATGGTGGTGCTGGTGTTTGGCAACGTGTTCATGCGGTACGCTTTTAACTCGGGATTTACCGTGTCAGAAGAGTTGTCCCGCTGGTTGTTTGTGTGGTTGACCTTCTTGGGTGCTGTGGTGGCCTTGCGCAAAAATGCCCATTTGGGCACTGACATGCTGGTGGGCAAGTTGGGTCCGATGGGCAAAAAAATCTGCATGGGTATTTCCCTGTTGCTGATGCTTTATTGCCTCTGGTTACTCTTTAAAGGTGCTTATGACCAGGTCATCATCAACTGGACTTCGACCAGCGCAGTGATGGAAATCTCGATGAGCTATTTTTATGCATCAGGTATGGCATTTGCGATTTTGGGTGCTCCGATTTTGCTGGGCGACCTGTGGCGACTTCTCACAGGCCAAATTGATGACGACCACTTGGTGCTGATGCAGGAATCAGAAGAAGCCCCGCACGCTGCCCAGGCCGAATCGCACTAAAAGATAGAGAACTAACATGACAATCACCATTTTTCTGGGTTCCATGCTGGTCGCGATGGCCTTAGGCGTTCCAATCGCATTTTCCTTGCTGCTTTGTGGCGCTGCACTTATGTGGCACATGAGCATGTTTGATGCGCAAATTCTGGCGCAAAACGTGATGGAGGGCGCCAACAGCTTTCCACTGCTGGCCGTACCTTTCTTCATGCTGGCCGGTGAGATCATGAATGCCGGTGGCCTCTCGCGCCGCATCGTCAACTTTGCCATGGCCCTCGTGGGTCACGTCAAGGGCGGCTTGGGCTACGTCACCATTGTGGCGGCCGTCATCATGGCGTCGCTGTCAGGTTCTGCCGTGGCGGATGCTGCAGCTTTGACCGCCTTGTTGCTGCCCATGATGGTGGCGGCTGGGCATGACCGGGCTCGTTCGGCGGGCCTGATTGCCTCTGCCGGCATCATTGCCCCGATCATTCCGCCCAGCATTGGCTTTGTGATTTTTGGTGTGGCCGCCAATGTGTCGATCTCCAAGCTCTTTATGGCGGGCATTTTCCCCGGTGTCTGGTTGGCAGTGTCCTTGGTGTTTACCTGGTGGTACTTGGTCCGCAAGGAAGCGATTGCCCCGCCTCCCCGCAAAAATGCCACTGAAGTGATGGAGTCTTTGCGCCTGGCCACTTGGGCTTTGGTGCTGCCCTTCATCATTGTGTTTGGCTTGAAAT
This sequence comes from Comamonadaceae bacterium, assembly GCA_947372745.1. Classification (GTDB taxonomy): domain Bacteria; phylum Pseudomonadota; class Gammaproteobacteria; order Burkholderiales; family Burkholderiaceae_C; genus Rhodoferax. Next base: position 22,266 of record CANBUY010000004.1, read on the forward strand.
TTGGCGTGTTCACGCCAACTGAAGCCGCCGTGGTGGCGGCGGTTTATTCTTTGTTTGTCTCGGTTTTTATTTACAAAGAGCTCAACTTCAAAAAGCTGGTGCCCTTGTTTGTGTCGGCGGCGGTGACGTGCTCGGTCGTCATGTTTTTGGTAGCCTCCGCCATGGTGTCGGCTTGGCTGATTGCAGTGGCCAATTTGCCCGCCCAAGTGGTGGCTTTGCTGCAACCCTTGCTGGATAGTCCCAAGTTGTTGATGTTGGCCATCATGGTGCTCACGATGGTGGTGGGAACGGCGCTGGACATGACCCCCACCATTTTGCTGCTCACCCCCGTGCTGATGCCGGTGGTCAAGGCGGCCGGGATTGATCCGGTTTATTTTGGCGTGATGTTCATCATCAACAACGCCATTGGTTTGATTACACCGCCTGTGGGCACGGTGCTCAACGCGGTAGCAGGGGTGGGCAAGATCGGTATGGACGAGGTGACCAAGGGCGTTATCCCGTTCATGATTGCCCAGTTCGCCATCATGTTTTTGATGGTGGCCTTTCCACAGCTGGTCATGGTGCCCGCTCGCTGGTTCTATTAGATTAACAAAGGCAGCCGGGCGTGTTGGGTACGCCACGACCGGACGGCCATTAATAGTTGCGTACAGCCATTTCATTTGCCTAATTCAGGAGACAACCATGAAACGTTTAGTTCTTAAATCGATCGCTGCAGCCGTCGCTCTGGCCGCTTTCGGTGCCGCGCAGGCCCAAGACATCAAAGAGCACACCATCAAGTTTGCCCACCAAAACCCGGCAGGTCACCCGATCGTGATGGGCATGGAAAAATTTGCCGAAATCGTCAAAGCCAAATCTGGCGGCAAGATCAAGGTCAATCTGTTCCCCGGTGGCGTGCTGGGCAGCGACCAGGCCAATGTGTCGGCCCTGCAAGGTGGCACGCTGGAGATGGTGGTTTTAAACACCGGTATTTTGGCCAGCCAGGTTAAAGAGTTGTCGATTTTTGACTTCCCTTTTCTGTTTGCCAACACCAAGGAAGCCGATGCGATTGTGGACGGCCCGGTGGGCAAAAAAATGCACGCCAAGCTCGAAGAGAAAGGCATCGTCGGCTTGTCTTACTGGGAGCTGGGTTTTCGCAACATCACCAACAGCAAGCGCCCCCTCAACAAGGTGGAAGACATTGCAGGCCTGAAATTGCGCGTCATTCCTAACCCCATCAACGTGGACTGGGTAAAAGCCCTTGACGCCAACCCCACGCCGCTGCCTTTCCCTGAGGTTTACGCCGCCATGGAACAAAAAGCGATTGATGGCCATGAAAACCCAGTGACCGTGATCAATGCCAACAAGTTTTATGAAGTACAAAAGTACCTGGCCATCACCAACCACCAGTACAACCCGCAGTCCGTCATCATCAGCAAAAAATTCTGGGACACACTCAATGCGGCTGAGAAGAAATTGATTGACGATGCGTCCGACGAAGCCACCAAGTACCAGCGCGTACAAAACCGTGCAGTCATGACCACGGCTCTGGACAATGTAAAGAAAAACGGCATGGTGGTGACCGAGTTCTCAGCGGCTGAAGCGGCTAAATTTCGTGAAAAAATGAAGCCGGTGATTGCCAAGTATTCGGCCAATGTGGGCGAAGCGACTGTCAACGAAATGATGGCGGAGCTCGCCAAACTGCGTAAATAAACACAGTCCCCTGAACACGGTTCGCAGCGAGTCTGCGCCCGTGTTCCTTCTTTTTTGAAACTTGTCCCGCGCACCGGGTCAGCACCTAAAGGCCACTATGAAAATTCTCGTGCTCAACGGCATCAACCTCAATATGTTTGGCAAACGTGACCCGAAGCAATACGGCACGATCACGCTCGACGAGATCAACGCCAGCCTGTCGGCTCTGGGGCAAGAGCTTGGCACCCAAGTGGAATGCTTTCAGACCAACCATGAAGGCGCGATGTGCGAGCGCATTCATCAGGCTTATGCCGATGGCGTGGATGCCGTGCTGATCAACGCGGGCGCCTGGACGCACTACAGCTACGGTATTCGTGATGCACTGGCGATTTTGACCTGCCCGATTGTGGAGGTGCACATGTCGAACATCCATGCGCGTGAGCCGTTCCGCCACGTCTCGGTCTTTGGTGAAATCGTCATGGGTCAGATTTGCGGTTTTGGCGTGGTCAGCTACTTGCTGGGCTTGCGCGCTGGCGTATCAGCGGCGAAGGCAAAGGGCGCTAAATAATGATCAATGGCCATACCGAGCTGATTGCCCACATCGGTTTCCCCACCCACGCCTTCAAGGCGCCCATGATTTACAACCCCTGGTTCGTGAAAGCCGGTGTTAATGCCATTGTGGTTCCCATGGGCTGTCAGGCGCAGGACTACCCCGATTTTTTACGTTCGGTGTTCAAGCTAAGCAATATTCGGGGCGCTCTCATCACCATGCCGCACAAGGTCACGACTGTTGGCTTGCTTGATGAGGTGTTGCCCACCGCGGCCATTGCAGGGGCGTGCAATGCGGTCAAACGCCTACCGAATGGTCGCTTGCAAGGCGACATGTTTGATGGCGAAGGCTTTGTGCGCGGCGTACTGCGCAAAGGCCTGGTCTTGAAGGGCGCCCGTGCGCTGGTGGTGGGCAGCGGTGGCGTAGGTTGCGCTATTGCCGCTTCATTAGCCGCAGCTGGCGTGCTTGAAATGGATTTGTTTGATGTGCATGAGGCATCGGCCAACGGCCTGGCGCAGCGCCTGTTGCAACATTACCCGCAAATGACGGTTCGCACAGGCCGCAAAGACCCTGCAGGATTTGATTTGGTGGTTAATGCCACCCCGATGGGTATGGATGAAGGCGACGATATGCCGATGGATGTCTCGCGCCTTGAGGCTCGGACCTTTGTTGGTGAAGTGGTCATGAAAACAGAGATGACCGCTTTTCTGGCCGCTGCCCATGCCCGCGGTTGTCGGGTGCAGGTGGGCTCAGACATGCTGTTTGAGCAAATCCCTGCCTATTTGGAATTTTTTGGTTTCCCCAGCACCACGCCTGACGTTTTGCGTTCCGTGGCCCAGCTTAGCTACAAGTAAGGAGAAGAGACATGACCCTGCCTGCCCCCCATCGTGAAGCCGTGCCCGAGATGCCCAATCGGCTGGGCATTCATGGTATTGAGTTTATTGAGTACGCCACCAGCCGCCCACAAGCTTTGGGACAGGTGCTGGAAAGCATGGGCTTTCGGCCCGTGGCCCGGCACCGGTCGCGAGAAATCGTTTTGTACCGCCAGGGCTCGATGAATTTAGTGGTCAATGCGCACCCGGACGACGCCCGTGTAAGCGCCACCGTGGGCGGCAACCCTGTGATCTCCAGCGTCGCGTTTCGCGTGCAAGATGCGCTGAAGGCGCACACCCGTTGCATGGAGTTGGGTGCCTGGGATGTGCCTAGTCACGTTAAGGCGATGGAGCTGCATATTCCCGGCATTCGGGGGCCGGGCGGTAGCCGCTTTTACTTTGTGGACCGCTGGCAAGAGTTCTCCATTTACGACATCGACTTTGTGCCGATTCCCACGGTCGACCCTGCGCCACCTGCACTGGCTGGCATGAGCTACTTTGGCTTGGTTCAATACATTGGTGCGGCCCGCAGTGCGGACTGGGTGTCATACTTTGAGCGCATGTTCGACTTCAACCTGATTCCGGATGAGCAACGTTTTGGCATATTGCCCAAAGGCACGCTGATGCGCAGCCCGTGTGGCCAGTTTTTATGGCAACTCATTGAGCCCGACCCGATGATGGACGTCACCGAATCCACCGAATGTTTGCAGCGCTTGGGCATTGGTGTGCCCGATGTCAACGCTGCTGTGACCCTGCTCAAGGCCCGTGGTGTTGAGTTTGTGGAGTCGGCCCATTTGCACCCCGAAGACCGGGGCGCGCTCACGCGCACGGTGCTGGGCTCGGTGTCATTTGAGTTGGTTCACCAAGCTGAATAGGAGCTCAACATGAACATGCTTGAAGGCTTCGGGATGGACACCATCACCCTGGCGGGGCCGTTGGAGGCCAAGCTGGCCGCCATGTCAGCCGCCGGCTTCACCCAGGTGATGCTGAGTGCGCGTGACATGGTGGGCCACCCCGGTGGGCTCAATGCAGCGGTGGAGGCGGTGCGCATGAGCGGTTTACGCCCCACCGGTTTTCAGGTGCTGCGCGACTTTGAGGGGCTCTCGGGCCACCTGCATGAGTACAAGATGGACATCGCCAAATCGATGCTGGAGATGTGCGCCGCGCTGGACAGCAAGGTCTTGTTGGTGTGTTCGTCCACCTCACGCCATGCCACCCAAGACCTCGATTTGATCGCCCAGGATTTGCGCAAGCTGGCCATGTTGGCCGTGCCGCTGGGCATCAAGGTGGCTTATGAGGGCTTGTCCTGGGGGCGCACGGTCAATGAGTTCACCACCTCTTGGGATGTGGTGTGCCGCGCTGACTGCCCTAATTTGGGCATCGGGCTGGATTCGTTTCATATTTTTGCCGCCAAAACGCCGCTCGACAGCATTGAAGAGCTGGACCCTGAGCGCATTTTTCTGGTGCAACTCTCGGATTTCATGTGGCAAGACACCCCCAGTTTTGAAGAGCGCATGGCCACGGCCCGCACCTTTAGGGTGTTTCCGGGTGAGGGCGTGCACAGCGACGAGCTGGCTGATCTGGTTTTGCGTCTGGACAAAATAGGCTACCGCGGCGACTACAGCTACGAGGTGTTCAACGACGACTACCAGCAATTGCCTCTGCATGTGGTGGCCGAGCGTGCCCGCCGCAGCACGATGTGGTTAAGCGAAGACGTGCTGCACCGTTCGCCACCTCTGCCAGAATGGGTGTCCCAAACACGACCTTAATCGTTCACAGTTAGTAGACCCCCATGCACCAAAGACAACTCGGCCCTTTTTCTGTTTCAGCCCTCGGTTTGGGCTGTATGAACCTCAGCCATGCGTATGGCGCACCCGTGTCCCCCGAGCAGGGTGAGCGGGTGTTGCTCTCTGCGCTTGACGCCGGTGTGACCCTCTTTGACACTGCCGCCTTGTACGGCTTTGGTGCCAATGAAACGCTGGTGGGCCGTGTGATGAAGTCGCACCGGCAGAAATTTATCCTGGCCAGCAAATGCGGCATGCAAGGCGTTGACCGGGGCGACGGCAAAGTTGTGCGCGTGATCGACGGACGCCCGGCAACGATCAGAAAGACCTGCGAAGACAGCCTGCGACGCCTGCAAACCGACTTCATTGACCTCTATTATTTGCACCGCTGGGATAAAAACGTGCCGATTGAAGACAGCGTGGGTGCCCTCAGTGACCTGGTGCAAAAAGGCTACATCCGCAGCATTGGCCTGTCCGAAGTGTCGGCCGCCACCTTGCGCAAAGCGCACGCTGTTCACCCCATAGCCGCCGTGCAGACCGAGTATTCCCTTTGGACGCGTAACCCTGAGATTGCGGTGCTCAAAGCCTGCGAAGATCTGGGTGTGACCTTTGTGGCGTACAGTCCCGTGGCACGCGGCTTTTTGTGTGGGCAGTTGACCGATGTGAGCGTGCTGGAGACACAAGACATTCGCCGCACCATGCCGCGCTTTGACCCGGAAAATTATGCCGCCAACCTTAAACTGTTGCCCGCTTTTCAGAAAATAGCCCAAGAGGTGGGCGCCACGCCCTCGCAGTTGGCACTGGCTTGGCTGTTGAACAAAAGCAAAACCCTTATCCCCATTCCCGGCACCACCAGCCTGTCGCATTTGGCCGAAGACCTGGAGGCCGCTGACCTTGCTTTGTCGCCCCAAGTCATGGCAACGCTGGACGCCTTGATTAACCAAAACACGGTATCAGGCAACCGTTACAACGACCAAGCCAGCAGCGAAGTCGACACGGAAACGTTTTAAATCTGCTATAAATAAATGAGCTGTTGTAGCTCATTGGGCGTGCTCTTCAGCCCTATTTTCATAAAGTTACCCATGTCAAACACTGTGCTTCTATTACCTGGCCTGATGTGCGACGCCGCCGTCTGGGCACCCCAGGTGCAGGCTCTCTCAAACCAAGCGCGCTGCGAGGTGGTGCGCTATGGTCTGCTGGACTCACTCAGCGCCATGGCCGAACACGTCTTAATCACCGCGCCCACCGAGCGCTTTAGCTTGGCGGGTCACTCGATGGGCGGCCGAGTGGCGCTGGAAGTGCTGCGTTTGGCGCCTGAGCGGGTTGAGCGGCTGGCCTTGCTGGACACTGGTACCCACCCCTTGGCCCCCGGTGAAGTAGGTGAGCGCGAACGTGCCGGGCGCATGGCTTTGTTGTCGCAAGCGCGCCGCCAAGGCATGCGCAACATGGCCAGTTTGTGGGCGCGTGGCATGGTGCACCCTGATCACCGCAGCACGCCGGTGTTTGAGTCGGTGCTGGATATGCTGGAGCGCAGCAGCCCCGAGCAGTTTGAGGCCCAGATCAACGCGCTCCTCACCCGGCCCGACGCCGCCCCCTTGTTGCCCACCATCACCTGCCCCACGCTAATTTTGTGCGGGCGGGAAGATACTTGGAGTCCCCCCGAGCAACATGCGGCCATGCACGCCGCCTTGCAAACCGGCAACTCCCCTTGTGAATTGGTCATCATCGAGCAGTGCGGGCACATGTGCACGATGGAGCAATCCCTTGCGGTCAATGAGGCGCTGACCCGTTGGTTGGCCAACTGACACGCACTTAAGCTACCCTTCACTTGTTTTTTGGATAAACGCCATGATTTATTGGCGGTAGTTAAATTAGCTTTAAAGGCAAAAATGTTGAATCAATCTCTCAAACGCCGTCTCGGCCAATGGTTGGCTATTGCGGCCTTGTTGGGCTGCAGCTTGGCGATGGCCCAAAGCGAACCTACGCTTAAGCAGGTTTACGACGAAGCCCAGGCCGGACGCGTCGAGCAAGCGCAAGTCATGATGCAGCAGGTGCTGGTGGCCCACCCCGGCAGTGCCAAAGCCCATTTTGTGCAAGCTGAACTGTTTGCCCGCCAAGGCAAGACCGGCCTCGCGCGTGATGCGCTGGCCACGGCTGAAAAACTCACCCCTGGCCTGGCATTTGCAAAACCCGAAGCCGTCACCGCACTGCGGGCTCAGCTGGCAGCCAAGAACAATACCCAGTCCAATATAGGCGCCTCTTCCAATCGCGCGGTTCAGGCGGCTGCGCCTGTGGCCCCTGCCGCCTCTTTTCCGTGGGGCATCGTTTTGGCCTTGGGCGGTGGTGCGATAGCCATTTTTATCTACATGCAGCGTAAAAAAGAAGCCGCCGTCATGGCCATGCCGCAAGGTGTCTATGCCAATCAAGCACCCATGCAAGGGGGCCTCAATGGTCAGCAAGGTTTTGGTATGGGTAACCAAGCGCCCCAAGGCATGAACCCCGGAATGAATCCAGGCATGAACAACGGCTTCGGTCAGCCCCAAGGTTACGGCCAGCCACAAGGCAATGGCATGGGCGGACGCATCATGGGTGGCTTGGCCACGGGTCTGGCGGTGGGCGCAGGCGTCATGGCCGCACAAGCCATTGGCAAAAGCCTGATGGGCAACGACACACCCGCCGGTCACCAGCCGAACAACGCCACCAATGGTGGGCAAGAAAATTTTGCCGGCAACAACGACATGGGCGGCCAAAACTTCGGCCTCAATGACACGTCGTCATGGGATGACAACAGCAGCTCTATGGCCAGCAGTGACGGCGGTGGTGACTGGGACTCTTGATTGTTCTGGCGAGTCACCACCCGATAAGGCGACATGGCCCGCCTTATGAGCGCTGTAAGCGTTAAAGCACAGAGCGCAAGGTCTGTGCAGTCTCTGTGATGGCTGGCACCAGCTTTTCAATAATTGCCTGATGCGGCCAGGATGCCACCTGAAACGTGATGCTGACAGCCGCCACTGACTTGCCATGACGGTCCTTCAAAGTGACCGCCACGCCACCCAAGCCCACATCCAGAAATTGCTCTGTAATCCAGTAGCCCAATGATCGGGCTGCCTGCACGTTGGCTATGAATTGACTGGCCTCCATGGCGGCATGGGGTGTAAAACTGGCAAAGTCATGCACCAATACCCACTCTTCTAGCGCTTTCTCGCTGAACGCTGATAACAACATCACACTGGGCGAAACGGTGTGGGCCGGCACTCTGGCTCCGGCATAAAAGCCAATGGAGACCACTCTTGGGCTGTTCGAGCGGGCAATGTAAACCACCTCGTGGCCATCAAGAATGCTGACGTTGACGGTTTCCCCGGTGAGCATCGACAAGCGCTGAATGAAGGGCTGCACCAGACGCGGCAAGCGTGCTGAACCGAGGTAGCTTTGCCCCAGTCTCAGCACCCTTGGAGAGAGCCAAAACAGCTTGCCATCCGTCTGTGCATAGCCAAAATGACACAGACTGAGTAAGTGACGTCGCGTCGCAGTTCGCGGAATGCCGGTGCGAGCCGACACCTCGGCCAGGGTCATGCGGGAATGGTCATCATCGAACGATTCAATCACTTTCAAACCTCGACCCAGGCCGACAATCAAATCACGCGGATCGATGGGGAACTGAGCCGTCTCGGCGGGCGCGTGTTGAGTTAATGAGGTCATGGCAAGACGATATATAGGACAAACCCCTGAAGTATCCGCTAATCGGATGGAGTTGTCCGATAAGCGGACAAAAAGATGATTCTACGGTTGACGCTCCTTGTCTCGCATCCTAGACTCCACCCGAAATGTCAAACGCACCTCATAATTTCAACGCAGCTTCGGTCACGGGCTCAACCGATGTCTACCTGATTCTGGGTGATCCGGTGGAGCAGGTTCTGGCGCCTGAGATCTTTAACCCCCTGTTTGCCCTGCTGGGCATCAACGCTGTGTTGGTGCCTGTTTGCGTGGCGCCTGAGCATTTGTCAGAGTTTGTTAAAACGGCTTTTCTGGCTAAAAACGTGAAGGGCCTGTGGGTCACCATCCCACATAAAACCCCTGTCATGGCGGTGCTGTCCCGCTGCAGCGAACTGGCTTTGAGGGCAGGGGCGGTCAATGCAATCCGCCGTCATGCCGACGGTAGCCTGGAAGGCGGGTTGTTTGATGGCGAAGGCTTGATCGCCTCGCTGGACTATTTCCAGATGCCCTACACCGCGAAAAAAGTACTCATCATTGGGGCGGGCGGGGCTGCCGCCGCCATTGGCGCCTCGTTGGCTTTGGGTCCGCGGGCTGCCGCCGAGATGGCGTTTTATGACCCGACGCCCGCCAAAGCTCAAGACCTTGCCCATCATTTGACCCACCCCGGTAGTGCTTACGTGCGTGCAGCGCACAGCAGCGACCCCAGCGGGTTTGATCTGGTGATCAACGCCTCGCCTCTGGGCTTAAAGCCCACCGACCCCCTTCCTTGCGATGTCTCTCGCTTAGACGCGCATGCCGCCTTGATGGACATCGTGATGAAAAATCAACCGACGCCCGTGGTGCGTTCGGCCCGGGCGCGTGGACTGAATGGCCAGCCTGGTTTCGAGATGATGATTCAGCAGGCGGCGCTCTATCTGGAGTTTTTCGGTTTCAACGAGGCTGCTCAACTCGTCCGGGCCGATGCTACTTTTTTACGTGAAAAAATTTACCCGATGGCTCTGCACGCCGAGATTCAACGCCCCGTGCAGGCGGCCAACCTTTTTGTCAGCGTACCCGTTCCCACTTATTAACTTAGAAAACCCGAGGAGACTCTCTCATGCAAAAACGATTCGCTCTTAAATTAATAGCTGCTTGTGCTATTTTGGCGAGCTCTACAGCCTCATTTGGTCAAGAGGTCATCAAGATTTCCAACCTGGTTGAACTCTCTGGCGGCGGCGCATCAGCCGGCACCGCTTTCAAAAACGGCGTTGAGTTGGCGGTCAAGGAAGTCAACGCCGCCGGCGGCATTTTGGGTAAAAAAATTCAGACGACCACTTCAGACACTCAATCCAACCCCGGCGTGGCCAAAGGTCTGACGCAAAAAGCGGTGGATGATGGCGTGTTTGCCATCTTTGGCCCGGTTTTTTCAGGCTCCATCATGGTCAGTATGGCCGAAAGCCGCAAAGCCGAGGTGCCCAATTTCACGGGTGGCGAGGCGGCCTCCATCACGGCCCAAGGCAACCCCTACATTTTTCGAACCAGCTTTGGCCAATCCACCAGCTTCCCCAAAGTGGCCCGTTACATCAATTCGAAAGCCAAAACTTTGGCCGTTATTTATGTGAACAACGACTTCGGCAAAGGCGGTCGTGACGCCATTACCAAGTTGCTGGAGGGCTCGCCCACCAAGATCGTGGCAGACATCTCCACCGATGCCGGTCAGGTTGACTTTTCAGCTGCTGTATTGAAGGCCAAGCAAAGCAACGCCGATGCCGTGTTTGTTTACACCAACGAGGAAGAGTCAGCCCGCGCCCTGCGTGAGTTGCGCAAGCAAGGCTGGACCAAGCCCATCATTGGCGAGACCACACTGACCGGACAAAAGGTGATTGAGCTCGCCGGTGACGCCGCCAATGGCGCACTGGCCCACGTAGGCCTGACAGTGGATGCCCCCCAGTTCAAAGCATTCGGTGCCAAGTACCAGCAAGAGTACAAGGCCGTGTCTGACCACAACGGTATCAAAGGTTACACCGGTGTTTACATTTTGAAAGCCGCCATTGAAAAGGCCGGCAAGCTCGACCGCAAGGCCGTCGCAGCAGCCTTGAAAAACGCCAGTTTCAGCGTCAAACAGACCCCTGGCCTGTTGCTGGATGTGTCGTTTGACGACAAAGGCGACATGGACCGTGAGAGCTTCATGGTCGAAGTGAAGGGCGGTCACCAGGTGGTGGTGGAAACGTTGCCAGCACTGGGCAAAAAATAAGCGGTGATTCAAACGGGCCGAGCCTGTTATCAGGCCCGTTGTTGATCTCATTGCCCGCCCCATGACAGGCTCGGGGCTTGCGCAGGAACTCCCATGACCGATTTTCTACAACTGTTCTTAAGTGGCTTGGCCACGGGCGCCATCTACGGGTTGGCCGCTTTGGGCTTTACGCTGCTATGGCAAGCCAGTGGCACCATCAACTTTGCACAAGGCGAGTTTGTCATGCTGCCCGCCTTCATGATGATTGGCTTCATGGCGCTGGGCGCCCCGCTGGTGGTGAGCTTTGTGTTCTCGGTGGTGCTGGCCGTGGTCGTTTTGGGCTGGGTGTTCAAGCGCGGCATTGTCGACCCGTTGTTCAAGTACGGCATGATGCCTATCGTGGTGGCCACCATTGGTTTGTCCATTGCCATGCGCAATGGCCTGCGGGCGGGTTACAGCGCTGAGGCGCATCCTTTCCCCAGCCTATTTGCAGACAAGATTTACAACATTGCAGGTGTCACCGTGACGCTGTCAGACGTGGGCACCTTCGTATTGGCCTTGGCCCTGGTGTTGGCTACGCAAGCCTTCATGACCAAAACTGTCACGGGTCGGGCCATGCAGGCCGTGGCGCAAAACACCGAGAGCGCCTCGGTGCTGGGCATCAACGTGCCACGCATGATTTTTTACGCATTTGCCATCAACGCCGTGCTCGCCGTGGCTGCCGCCTTGTTGGTGACGCCCACCTACCTGGCCAAATTCGATATGGGCGAGTCGTTGGGAAACAAGGCATTTTTTGCCGCCATCATCGGGGGTTTCAACAACTCACGCGGTGCGCTGTTGGGCGGCCTGATTGTGGGCGTGTGCGAGAACCTGGCCGCCGCCTACATTTCACCTGCCTACAAAGACGCAGTGGCACTCGTCATCTTCATGGTGGTTATTTTGTTCAAGCCGCAAGGGCTGCTGGGCAAAAAAGAAGAACGCAAGGTTTGATGTTGCCATGAAGAAAATTACTCTTATTTCCATAGCGCTCTGCGCAGGGCTGATGTTGCTTGCACCTCAGTTTCTTAAAAATTACGGTATTTACCTGCTGACCTATTGGCTGATCTTCATCATCGCCACCATGGGCCTGAATTTGACAGTGGGTTACGCCGGTCAAAAATCTTTGGGCCACGCTGCTTTCTTTGGCATTGGTGCCTACACCGTCGCCATTTTGATGAAAGTCGGCTTCAGCTTCTGGCTGGGTTTGCCCGCAGCGGCGCTCATCTGCTTTGTTGTGGGAATTTTGCTAGGCTTTCCGGCCCTGCGGGTGCAGACCATTTATCTGGCCTTTGCCACCCTGGGTTTTAACACCGCCATCTGGCTGGTGATGCGCAATGAAGAGTGGCTCACCGGGGGCACCTTTGGCATCAATAACATTGCCCGACCTTCGCTGTTTGGCTTTTCGCTGGAGGGTAATCTGGCTTATTACTACTTCACGCTGGGCGTCACAGTGTTGATGGCTTTGCTGCTTTGGGGCTTGCTGCGCAGCCCGTGGGGCAAAGCCTTTACGGCTCTGCGGGACAACCCCATTCGGGCCGAGAGCCTGGGGGTGGACATTCAGACCTACACGTTGCTGAGCTTTGCCATTGGGGCGGTTTATGCGGGTATTGCTGGTGCGCTATTTGCCTCATTGGTTCAATTTATCGAGCCCGCGCCTTTCACCGTAGGCGCCTCCATCATGATGTACCTGATGGTGGTGGTGGGCGGGCCTGGTTACTTCCTGGGCCCCGTGTTAGGTGCTGCGGTAGGCGTGATTTTGCCGGAGTGGCTGCGCTTTGCCCAAGCCTGGTATCTGTTTATCTTTGGTGCGGCCGTGGTCCTCTTGATGATCTGGCTGCCCGATGGCTTGCTCAGCATCCCTGACCGATTGAAAGCCAAACGCCAGTCCAAACTCGACTCCGCAGCGCGTGCCGCCGCCGGGCAATCCGCCGCTAAAAACCTGGGAGCCCAGCCATGACCCACCCCCACCACCATGACCGCGCCGTGGGTCAACCTGTCCTTCAAGTGACCGGGCTTAAAAAAGCTTACGGCGCCATTCAAGCCGTTGGCGGCGTCAGCTTTCAGGTCATGCCGGGCGAAATATTTGGGGTCATCGGCCCCAACGGCTCGGGTAAAACCACGCTGTTTAATAGCATGCTGGGCCAGATCACGCCCGATGCCGGAAAGATTGAACTCAACGGCGAAGACGTGACCTCCTGTGGGCCACTTGAACTCAACCGCCGCGGTGTCGGGCGCACCTTCCAGACGCTGCAGGTATTTGGCAAGATGACGGTGCGCGACAACCTGATCGTGGCTGCCCAAGAGCACTCCGGTACGATGTTCAGCCGCATGTTCGCCCCCAGCGACTCGGGGTTGGGCGCCAAGGCAGACGCGCTGATTGACCAGTTCCGCATCCGCCATGTGGCCGACAAGAAAGCCGGTGAGTTGTCTTACGGTCAGCAAAAGCTGGTCGACATTGCCATGGCTTTCATGAGCGAGCCCGACCTGGTTTTGCTGGATGAGCCCTGCGCTGGTGTTAACCCGAGTCTTGTGGGGGGCATCAGCACGCTGCTGAAGGAACTCAACCGCAACCCGAAGATCGGCAAAAAAAGCTCCTTCGTCGTCATTGAGCACAACATGGACTTTGTGATGGACCTGTGCCACCGCATCATGGTGATGGTGGAGGGGAAGGTGATGGCCATTGGCACGCCGGCCCAGATTCGGGCCAATAAACAGGTGCTGGACGCCTATCTGGGAAGCTGATTATGTCGGAAGAAACCTGTATTGAATTTGTTGATGTGGTGGCGGGCTACAAGGATTTCATGATCCTCAATAACCTGTCTTTCAAAGCCAAGCGCGGCACCATCACGCTCTTGCTCGGGCCAAATGGCGCCGGGAAATCAACGGTGCTGAAAACCCTCTTTGGCCTGTTGAAGCCGCGTCAGGGCCAGATATTGCTTAATGGCACGGATGTCAGCGGCGCCACCCAAAAATCCCTGCTGGCGCAAGGCATTGCTTTTGTGCCGCAAGGGCGCAATCTGTTTGGCCAGCTCACGGTCTATCAAAACCTTGAACTCGGTGGCATCACGCTGGGCATGAAGACCACACACGAGCGTATTCCTGAGGTGCTGGAATTTTTTCCCCGTGTCAAGGAACGCATGAATTCGATGGCTTCCGCCTTGTCGGGCGGTGAGCAAAAGCAGCTTGAAATTGGCCGCGCCTTGTTGCTGCGCCCCAAGGTGTTGTTAATTGACGAGCCTTCCATTGGTCTGTCACCCTTGGTGGTGCAAGACGTGTTCCGCTTATTGCGCAAGCTGGCCGACCAGGGCACCACAGTGCTGATGGTGGAGCAAAACGTCAAGAGCGCCTTGAAGATTTCAGACGAAGCGATTGCGCTGGAGTCCGGCCGACTGGTATTGCAAAAACCAGCGTCTGAGCTGCTGGCTGATCCGCACATCGAACGCCTGTTTTTAGGCGGGGCGCATGCCGGCGCAGGCACCACCGTTTAAATTCGGGTCGCTGATGTGCTCGCAAGCGAGGTTGCTGCCTTTTAAAATAAGGCATGCAAACACTTAAACGATCTCTCCAGCTTTCTGGTGCCACCAATTTCCGTGATTTGGGGGGCTACGCAGGGCAGGGGGGGCGGTCGGTGCGCTGGCGCCAGTTGTTCAGGTCAGACCATCTGGCTGATTTGACGCCTGAAGATCTGCGCTTGATCGACCGCCTGGGCGTGGCCCGGGTATTTGATTTCCGGGGAAAGACCGAGCGCCTGGCCCAAGCCTGTGCCATTCCCGGCGCGGTCGTTCATTCGTTGGCGATTGAGCCCACGGTGGTGCAAGGTCTGAAAACCTTGATTGATGCGGGCCAGTTGGTGACCGTGGACAACACGGTCGGCTTGATGCAGCAAACCTACCGAGATTTTGTGCTCGACAACTCGCCCCGTTTTGCCGAATTTTTTGGCCACTTGTTGGCTGATGATGCGCCGCTGGTGTTTCATTGCACCGCCGGCAAAGACCGCACCGGTTTTGCGGCCGCCTTGCTGCTGGAGGCTTTGGGTGTGCCGCGTGCGGTCATCCTGCAAGACTATTTGCTCACCAATGATTACTACCAAATGCCAAAGGCCAACCCGGCGGGCCTGCCGCAAGAAGTCATGAACGTGCTGTGGCGCGTGCAAGCCAACTTCCTTGAGGCGGCTTTTGAGGTGGTGGAAGCTGATTTTGGCAGCGTACCCCGCTACCTGAAGGAGGCGTTGGGCGTTGATGCTCAAGCCCAGGCGCGCTTGGCGGCGCTCTATCTGCAAGGCTGATCAGAGAAAGTCACAAAGCACTTTGGGAAAGGCCTAGAGCTGGACTTGTGTCAACGCCCAGCCCACGACCACAAGCTGGGTGATGTTCAGCACGATACCCGCCATGTGCAGTTTGCGAAACTGGCGAATTAAATGAATGTCGCTCTCATGCATCGTGGTACGCAGGACGTCCATGCGTGGGAGCAGCCAGCGGTGCATGCCTGTCGACAGCAGTGCTATACAGGCGGTGCACACCGAAAGCAGTGGCCGACCGGCCAAGGCATGACCTATTGTGGCGGCCGTCGCCAGCAGAGCGACCAAGCGGTAGCAATAGTGAAAAACTTGCCGAACCACTCGTGAATCCATCGGCAGTTTGTGCTTCAGAATCAGCAGCGGTATCGTCCCCAGCACGGAGAACCCCAATGACATGAGCAGCAGTACTGTTGAGACCAGAGCGAGCGCCTTGATTAGCATGAGCAATTCCCTGATCCGATTGATTTCATACTGTACCCCAAGCTTTTGTGCCTTATAAGATGAAAAAACGAGTGGCTAAGTGTTTAAGTCACTAATCAGGTAGTGGATCTGGCAAGCGCTTCAAAGTGCGAACTTTTGACGCCGTGATGACGATAGCTTGCACGGTGAATCCTGCGACAACCAACCACAGGCTGACCGAGACCGGCCAGGTGATACCCACAAAGCCTCCCAAGGCTGCACCGATTGGGCGCGCACCAGTGCTGGCCACGATGTTGATCGACGTGACCCGTCCGATCATGGCGCGTGGCGTTACGGTTTGCCGCAAAGTGGTGGAGGTGATGGTCCAAATGATGGGACCCACACCAAAGAAAAAATACGACAAGGCGGCCATCCAACCGTGCGGCCAGACCAAAGAGAGGGCCATGGTTAATGCGGCTAGAACTGAAAAATAAGGCCCAAGCAAAATCGCCTGTCCAAAAGGCAAAGCACCCACCACACGCGGGGCCAACAAGGCGCCCACCACCATCCCCACGCCATAACAGGCCAGGGTCACACCTACCCCGCTGGCATCCAAACCCAGAACGCGTATCGCATACGGTACATAGGCTGCTTGAAGCATGAACCATGCAATGTTCCAGAAGATTGACGTGAACATAATGGGTCTGAGTAGATCACTGCGCCACACCCACAGGGCACCGTCTTTGAGCTCCAGCAAGGGGTGGCGCGGCGGTAAGGGGGCGCGCACAGGCTCAGCGATACCGCGAAGAAACAGCACCGCCACAAGCGACAGCATGCCTGACAGCACAAACGCAGCCGAGGCCCCGGTCCATGCAATCAAGGCCCCAGCCAGGGCGGGTCCTGCGGCAAAAGCAGTGCTGCGGGCCAGTTCCAGTCGGCCATTGGCACGGGCCAAGCCCGCCACCGGCACCAGTGCCGGCACCAGCGATGGCGCAGCCACACTGAAAGCCACCGTGCCAACGGCCGCCATAAATCCAATGATCGCCAAAGCCCCAATTGAAACCTCACCAATTGCCACCAGCATGAACAGCAGCAACAAGGCGATGGCGCGCAACGACTCGGCCAACACCATCAAACGTTTGCGTGAGGTGCGGTCAGCCAGCAAACCCAATGGAATGGACAGCAGCAAAAAAGGCAGCGACTGAATAGAGGCCAAAAAACCGATTTCACCGGGCCCGGCATGCAGCAGCAACACCGCCACAATGGGCACGGCTGCCAAACTAAGCTGTTCAGCCGATTGGGCGAGAAGATTGGACCAAGCCAAGCGACGAAAGGAAGGAGAGAGCATCAGGCGCAATCAGAGGGGTGAGTGGGGTCATGCAAGTCATGACCTATGTTCCTCATTTTGTGTGGCGTGCTCTGGGCCACTTGTCACCAACGTTGCTCAGCTGGAAAGTTCTAGCTTTCGGCTGGACACTTCGCTTTGAGCTCTTGATCTCCATCGCATGGGTTTGATGGGCAGGTGCAGACCCTCAGCCGACGTTCGAAAAAATAGACATTCCCTACAAGACTTGCATGAACGGCTGTTCACCAACGGCCGCTTTAGGGTATCCCGCACAAAAAATTGCGCAAGCAATCACTATGGCCAAGAGGATCAGCCTGTCATAGCACCAGCTTGATCCAGACGCCGTTAGATGGCCAAAACGCGGGTGCGACAGATGACATTTGCTGATGTAAAGCTCCACTTGGGGCAGGTTGATCAGCTAGTCGAACAAGGCAGCTCGGGTCAGTTCATTCAGCCGGTGACCAGGCTGAATGAGCGCGTCCAGAATGCTGAAATGATTGAGTCCAGGCAACACCTCGGCCACAGGTACTGCCCTGAGGCCCCAAGCCTGCTGAATCAGGGCGTTGTGTTCCATGAATGCAACGCTCTCCAGCCCACCTGCCACGCTGTTCAAAACGCCTCGTCCGCCCGACACCTTGGGCGCAGGCAGCCACGCTGGGCTCGCTTTTTTGGCCTGGGCCGAAGTTAGTTTGAGCGAATTCCTCAAAAAAGGCGTGCGCCGAATGGACTCCAATTCATACAGACCTGAAATCGACACCGCGTTCTTGATCAATCTAACCGGCAAATCCTTGCTCACGGCTTTCCAGTCACAGGTCAGCAGCATCGCCGCCAGGTGCCCGCCAGCCGAATGGCCCACCACCGTGATGCGGCGAGGGTCACCTCCGTAGTTGGCAATGTTCCGATATGTCCACGCCAAGGCGCAGACCATTTGCAGGATAATTTGGGGAATGGTCACCGCCGGACACAAAGCGTAGTTGGGCATCACCACGCACGCCCCGGGGGCAGTGAAGGCTGGTGCAATGAACGAGTGGTCTGCCTTATCCAGCGAGCGCCAGTAACCTCCATGCAAAAACAACAGCACTGGCACCTTGGATTGATTTCCATTGGCAGTGAATACATCCAGCGTCTCGCTAGCATCGTGGCCATATGGCACATCTAGCGCACACGACTGAGTTTGGCGCACCTGGGAAGAGGTCTCCTGCCATCGTGAAAAGTAATCTGCGAAATCCGGGACCAGCCCTCGGTTGTTGTAGAGGCTGTCCAGATTGTTGCCGTTGTTGACTTTCATTTGGTGTTTTCTGTGAAGGTTGGCGGACGAATGGATGGATGCTATGGATGCCGCCTCCTTAATCGCTGAAGAATCTTGGCACTTCAATAGAACAACCGTCAGGCCGATGGGGTTGCGTGATCGCTCTGGCCGTCTCTCAGCGTCAGGGGCAACAGCCCTGTGGGGAAGTCCTGGTAACACACGGGTCTCAGGAAACGCTCAATGGCACGACTGCCCACAGAGGTCCCGCGTGAATCTGACGTGGCGGGAAACGGTCCACCATGCACCATCGCATGAGCCACTTCCACCCCGGTGGGAAAACCATTGACCAGCAGGCGGCCGGCCTTGCGCTCCAGTACCGGAAGCAGCTGGCGCGCATCGGCCTCATCGGCCGGTTCAAGTTGCAAGGTGGCTGTCAGTTGACCTTCCAGCTGTTCAGCCACGGTCCGCATTTGCAGCAAGTCGCGGCAGCGTACCAGCAGTGAACATGGTCCGAACACTTCTTCGTGCAGGGCGGGTGCAGCCATGAAGGTCTCGGCGTCCACCAGGAAGACGCTGACTTGGGCAGCACAACTGCCGTCAGACTTTTGACCTTGTGCCACCAGCGCGACACCTGTGACAGAACTCACGCGCGCCACGCCCGCCACATAGGCGCGATGAATGCCTGCGTTGAGCAAGGTGCCGGCTGGACGCTTGTCCGCTGCCGTTGCCACCGCCGCGCAGAAAGTATCCCAATCCGCGCCGCCGATTCCAAGCACCACGCCAGGGTTGGTGCAGAACTGCCCAGCACCCATCAGGAGCGAATCAACGAATCCGGTCGCGATGGCGCTGGCGCGCTTGGCCAACGCCTGCGGCAAAACAAACACCGGGTTGATGGCGCTCATCTCGGCATAAACCGGTATAGGTTGCATACGTTGCTGTGCCAGTCGGCTAAGTGCCAAGCCCCCGGCACGCGAGCCGGTAAAAGCCACCGCCTGGACTGCCGGGTGTGACACCAGGTGTTGACCGACCTCATTACCAGGCCCGGCCAGCATCGAAAACACGCCTTCTGGCAAACCGCATTCTTTTGCCGCCGCCTGAATGACCGCTGCCACGGCCTCTGACGTGCCGGGGTGGGACGGATGCGCTTTCACGATCACCGGGCAGCCCGCCGCCAACGCGGCGGCAGTATCACCGCCCGCCACGGAAAACGCCAGCGGGAAATTGCTGGCCCCGAACATGGCCACCGGGCCCAAGGGGATCAGCCGGGTACGCATGTCCGGGCGACGCATGGGTTGGCGCTCGGGCAATTCACGATCCACCACAGGTGTCTGCCACAGGCCATTGCGAGCGACCTCTGCAAACATGCGCAATTGGCCAGTGGTGCGCCCGCGCTCACCCTGCAGCCGCGCCAGCGGGAGCGCCGTTTCGGCCATGGTGCGTTCCAGCAGCGCCATGTCGAGTGCCTCAATGCCATCGGCAATTTTTTCAAGAAAGTTTGCACGCTGTTCACCCGATGTCTCGCGGTAGGTGTCGAACGCTTGTTGCGCCAGCGACGCTGCCAGATCGACTTGTGCAGCATCGGCGACACTGAAGGCCGGAGCCAGTGTGTCTCCGGTGGCCGGATTAATCGCATGGAATGTGCCAGCGTTGCCCGCTATGCGTCGTTGGCCAATCAACAGTTGGCCGCTCAGATTGAGTGTGGATTGCATTTAGAAATTTGAGTTTTTTAAGTGACTGTGCCCAGTTGCCAGGGCACAAATTCGTTTTGGCCGTAGCCGTGCAACTCGCTCATGGTGCGTTCACCGGATGCGACACGCAAGATGGACTGAAATATCTGTTCACCGAGCTCATCGACCGAGACCTCGCCGTCGATAACGCCGCCGCAATTGATGTCCATGTCAGCGCGCTGTCGCTGCCACAGCGCGGTGTTGGTTGCCAACTTGATTGAGGGTGACGGTGCACATCCATAGGCCGAGCCGCGGCCGGTGGTGAAGCAGATCAGGTTGGCGCCGCCGGCCACTTGCCCGGTCGCGCTCACCGGGTCGTAGCCCGGTGTATCCATGAACACGAGGCCGCGCTGGCGCACCGGCTTGGCATACTCCAGCACATCTACCAGATTGGTGCTGCCGCCTTTGGCAACCGCGCCCAGGGACTTTTCAAGAATGGTCGTCAGGCCACCGGCCTTGTTGCCGGCTGACGGGTTGTTGTTCAGGTCCGCACCCATGCGATGGCAATAGTCTTCCCACCAGCGGATCCGCTCAAGCAGTTTTTCAGCAACGGCAGGGGTCTGGGCGCGGCGAGTCAGTAAATGCTCGGCGCCGTAAATTTCCGGCGTTTCCGACAGGATGGCGGTGCCACCGTGGCGCACCAGCCGGTCCATCGCCGCACCCAGTGCCGGGTTCGCACTCACGCCAGAATAACTGTCAGAGCCTCCGCACTGGAGGCCAACGATGAGGTGGCTGGCCGAAACCGGTACGCGCTCGATGCTATTGGCATCAAACAGCAGATCACGCACAGCCTGCACGCCACGCGCAACGGCCAGTGCGGTTCCGCCCACCTCCTGGATGGTGAAGGTCTGAAGAGTGGCGCCAGCCTGCAGACCTTCAGCTTCTATCCATGCCGGAATCTGATTGGTTTCACAACCCAAGCCAATCACCAGCACCGCAGCGAAGTTGACGTGGCGGGCGTAGCCGGCCAGTGTCCTGCGCAGCACCCGCAAGCCTTCACCCTCAGAGTCAACCGCACAACCGGCGCTGTGCGTCAACGCGACGACGCCGTCGATGTTCGGATAAGGCGACAGTTCGTCGGGATGGATGTCGCGGCGAAAGTGGTCGGCAACGGCACGTGCCACCGTGGCTGAGCAATTGACCGACGTCAGCACGCCAATGTAGTTGCGGGTCGCAACCCGTCCGTCGGCTCGCACGATACCCATAAATGTGGCTGGCGTTTGCTCCAGCACAGTGGGCTGTGCATCGACCCCCATGACGCCGGCGGCACCACGCTCAAAAGTGGCCATCGCAAGATTGTGAACATGCACGTGCTGGCCGCGACTGATGGGCTGGGAAGCAAATCCAATAATCTGTCCATAGCGACGTACCGGCGCACCAGCCTCGATGTCACGCACCGCGACTTTGTGACCCGGTGGAATCAAACCCACTACCTGCAGATTTTCTTCACTTAGAGTCATGCCAGACATCAACTGACGCCGTGTGATCACCACGTCATCGAGGGGATGCAAGCGAATCGTCGGGGGCGCCGTCATCGGGACGGAAGGGGAACTTGAATTCACGCTAAAGGTCTCCTGCGCCCAGCAAGGAGCGGCGAGAAAGGTTATTGAAAAAAGCCCGCAGGCCAAAACGCCAGGGAGACGCTTGTTCGCTGTGCGTCACACGGTTGCACAACTCGCCCAACTGTGCGCTGCGAATCGATACGCGGTCGCCCAACTTGTGGGTGAAGCCTTCGCCGGGCTGGTCGCGGTCCTGGGTTGGCGCAAACAAGGTGCCCAAAAACAGCATGAAGCCGTCCGGGTACTGGTGCGCTGCCATCACTTGGTCCACCAGTTCGAGTGGATCACGGCTGATGCGGTCCATGGAATTGGTGCCATGAAGCTCGAATCCGTCTGCACCGTCGACCCGCAGTTGCAGCACTGCGCGCCGCACATCATCCAAGGTGAATGAATCGTCAAAGAGGCGGATAAAAGGTCCGATGGCGCAGGACGCATTGTTGTCCTTGGCCTTGCCCAGCAGCAGGGCACTGCGCCCCTCAATGTCGCGCAGATTGACGTCGTTCCCCAGACTGGCGCCCACGATCTGGCCGCGACTGTTGACCGCCAGCACCACCTCGGGCTCCGGGTTGTTCCATGAAGAATCGGCGCGAATGCCAACGTCGCTGCCAGTGCCCACGGCGGCCAGCACCGGTGCCTTGGTAAACACCTCGGCGTCGGGGCCGATGCCCACTTCCAGGTATTGCGACCAGAGACCCTGGCTCTGCAGCAACTGCTTGAGCGCCTGGGCCTGAGCCGAACCCGGCTTCACCGCCGACAGGTCGCTGCCGACCTGGGCATGAACTTGCGCCCGTACCGCCTGTGCGCGTACCGGATCGCCACCGGCTTGCTCCTCGATCACCCGTTCAATCATGCTGGCTGCAAAGGTGACGCCGCAGGCCTTGATCACCTGCAAGTCGCAAGGTGCCAGGAAGAATGCGATTTTCGGATTGCGCACTGCCTCATCGCTGTTGGCGAGAATCTCATCGAGAGAACCCAAGCGTTCACCTGGCGTTGCTTTGACCAACTGCTCCGGCGCCACGCACTCCAGCAGGGTACTCATCGTGGGGAACTGGGCCGTCAGGTCAAAAACACCATTGGCGCGAATCACCACGATCGACGGACCGGGCACAGCACCCGGTCGCCATACGCGTGCCACCAGCGTGCCGGTGCATGCGTCGTCCGGCAAGAAGCGTGCAACTTTCATGTCCATTGGCACAGACTCTAAAAGTTCACTGCTCATTGTGCAATGGCGCGAGCTTCTATCGCCACTTTGTTCATGTCAGGCAAGGGCAGGCCCATCCATTTTGTATAGATTTGGTTCAGTTGACCATTGGTGGTGTTCTTCTCTACCCAGGTGTTGATCCAATTGGCCAACTCAGTGTCGTTCTTACGCATGCCGATCGCCAGCGGTTGAACTTTTACAACAAATTTGACCTCCAAATTCTTACCCGGCATACTTTTGGCCAAGGCTTGAATCGTCGCGGCAGGTTTGACAATCGCATCGACCTGACCTGTGCTGAATGCCGTGTTGCAAGTGGCATCGTCGCCGTAGCGCACCAGAGTGGCCCCCGTGGGTGCCGACTTTGTAAGTTCCAAATCATCCAAATTGCCGCGCACCACGCCAATGCGCTTGCCGACCAAATCTTCCAACTTGGTTATTGCGGTTCCCTTGGAGGCGCCCAAAACCATCTGATTAACGCTGTACGGGGTGGAGAAGGCAACCACCTTGGCCCGATCAGGGGTCACGCTAAACGATGAGATGACCATGTCGACCTTGCTAGTCATCAGGAAAGGGACGCGGTTAGGACCATTGACTTCCACGATCTGCAGCTCCACCCCCATGTCCTTGGCCATGGCGCGCGCAACGTCCACGTCGGAGCCTATTGGCTGCACGGCAGCGTCGGTCATGCCATAAGGCGGAACGCTGAGGTCGATGGCGACCAGCAGCTTCTTGCGCGACTGAATTTCCTTGAGGGTGTTGGCATTGGCGGCAAAGCCCATGCCTGCCAAGCCGAGTGCTATGGCGGCAAGAGTGATGGTGCGACGATTGAAATTGATCATGATGATTCCTTTGGGTGGGTTGATGCGGCTTACAGGCCGCTGCTGATGAACTGCTTGAATTCGGGGGTTTTAGGGTGGTTGAAAAGCTCCTCGGGCGGGCCCATTTCCCAGACCCGGCCTTGGTGCATGAAGATGACCACATCGGCGAGGCGACGCGCAAAGGCCATCTCGTGCGTCACCAGCACCATGGTCATGCCCTGGCGCGAGAGGTCTTCCATCACCTTGAGCACCTCGCCGGTGAGTTCCGGGTCCAGCGCGGAGGTGACTTCGTCGAACAGCATAAGCTGCGGTGACAGTGCCAACGAGCGAGCGATAGCGACCCTTTGTGACTGGCCACCTGAAAGCTGTTCGGGATAGCTGGCCGCTTTGTCCAGCAGCCCGACCAACGCCAGCACGCGACTCGCGATGACCCCAGCCTCGGCGCGGCTGTGTTTTTTGACTGCAGTGAGTGCCAGCGTGATGTTGCGCTCCACTGTCAAGTGGGGGAAAAGGTTGTAGCTCTGAAACACGATGCCGACATCACTGCGTAACTCCCGGCGTGCCAGACGACTGGGCGCTCCTACATCGTGGCCACAGACTTGCAGTTCGCCGCCTTCAATGCTTTCCAGCGCATTCATGCAACGCAGTAAGGTGCTTTTGCCCGAACCGCTTCGTCCGACAATTGCCACCAACTGCCCCCGCTTTATTTCCAGCGAGACACCGTTGAGCACCTGCAAGGCGCCGAAGCGTTTGACCAGGTTCTTGACCGAGACAATCAGTTCCGGTGGAGAATTTTCGATTTCCTGCGGCTGTTCTGACACCCGACTCGAACATGGGGGGGCGAGCGCATTATTTTCCAACCTTGAGTTTCCTTTCGAAATAGTGACTGGCCAAAGACAGCGGGTAGCACAGCGCGAAGTACATGAGTGCAATGATGAAATAGACCGTGAATGGCTGGAATGTTGAGTTATTGACAATTTGGCCAGCGCGGGAGAGTTCCAGGAAGCCAATCACAGAGGCCAGCGAGGTGTTCTTTACCACCTGGACCATGAAGCCCACGGTAGGTGGAATTGCTATACGGGAAGCCTGCGGCAGGATGACATAAAAGTATTGGGCAAACCGGCTCAAGCCCAGGCATTCAGCGGCCTCCCATTGGGTTGGTGTGACGGACTGTATGCAACCGCGCCAAATTTCGCCCAGAAAGGCCCCGGTATAGAGGGTCAGCGAAAGCGCGGCGGCCAACAGGGGGGGCACGTTCAGCCCCGCAATACTCATACCGAAATAAGACAGGAACAACAGCACCAGCAGCGGAGTACCCTGGAGCACCTGGATATAGGCGGCTGCAGCATTGCGCAGCAAGGCAATCTTGGACACCCGGGCCAGTGCCAAGGCCAGACCCAGCACAGCGCCCCCCACAAAAGCCATTAGAGAGAGTAGTACGGTCCACTGCGCGGCAATAACCAGGTAACCCAGATGCGTGAAAGAGAGTGTATTCATGACAATGGCTCCTTCAGATTGCCGTGCCAAGGCGACGCCGGCGCACAAAGACGAGCTGGCCTATGCACCAAAACACAGCCCGGAACATGAACGAGAGCGCAATGTAGATGACAGCGATCACGATGTAGACCTCAAAGCTGCGGAATGTCTCGGACTGAAGCAGGTTGGCGGCGGCGGTCAGTTCTTCGGCCGAGATCTGCGAGGTCACACTTGACGCCAACATCAACAGCACGAATTGACTAGAAAGGGCGGGATAGACCCGCTCGATGGCGGGCAGCAGTACCACGTGCCAATAGACCTGAAGACGGGACAGACCCAGGCATTCAGCTGCCTCGATCTGGCTACGTGACACCGAATTGATACCGGCGCGAATAATCTCGGTGCAATAAGCGCCGATATTGATGGTCAGCGCCAGCGCAGCAGACAATTCGGCAGAAATCTTCAGTCCCATACTGGACAGTCCACAATAAACCAGAAATATCTGAATCAGCATGGGGGTGTTGCGAATGGCTTCGACATAGATGCCGACCAAGCGACGCACCGCGGGCGTGCCGCTCGAACGGGCAACGGCACAAACCGCGCCGATAACGAAGCCGAGCAGGATAGAAACCGTCGCCAATTGAATGGTCAACCAGGCGCCGTGTAACAGGCGTGGCCATGTTTCAGCCAAGAACGTGAAGTCAAATTGATATTGCATGGTGTGGAACTTCTTTGACGGTCAGGACCAAGCCGTGGCGATGTTCTGACGAACGGACACATCCTTGTGCGCGTCTGGTACGTTGGCAAGTTCCCAACCACGCTCCAATGCCGCCCGAACTGTGTCCAGGTGGACCACCATTGCTGCACGCGCACCTTGCTCATCTCGCCGCTCAATTGCTACCACGAGCTTGCGGTGTTCTTCAATAGCCTCTGCGTGGCGTTGCGGGCTGTCAAAGTGCTCGTCCAACTTGCGAAACATGGCGCTATAGCGAAAGTTCCACAGCTGATTGACCATGTATGCCAGAGCACTGTTTCCTGAGGCCTCCGCAATGCGCAGGTGAAACAGGGAATCGGCGTTCAAACCGTTGCCGCTTGAACCGACTTCGTCGGTCATCATCTGCAAGGTTTCCCGGATGCGGGCGTGGTCCTTGGCGCTGCCATCGCGTGCTGCCAGTGCGGCCGTCTCAGTCTCAATCAGGTAGCGCGCTGACAACACTTCAAAAGGGCCCGGTTCGCCCAGCATGGCGGTCTGTGAGTTGGCGGCCTGGACCTCGTTGACAAAAATACCCAGGCCGACGCGTACCACCACAAGTCCGTCAATTTCTAGCGCAATGAGCGCCTCTCGTACCGAGGCGCGGCTGACACTGAATTGCTGGGAGAGGTCGCGCTCAGAAGGCAGACGGTCGCCAGGTTTGAACTCGCCACGCCGAACCAGTTCCGACAACTGGTCGGCAATTTGGCGGTAAAGGCGCTGGGATGTGACGGCTTGTATGGGCATGGCAGTGAATTTATATTGGTTGGATGGCCTAGTGGTCAGGCCACTAGATTTGTTAATATTATCGAGAAGTAGCGCAAGAGGAATCAGTACATACCCTTGATGTTGGTTTTTATTAAATAGGTCATCGAAACATAAAGCGATTTATGGACTGGTGGTCAGGCCACCAAACGATGACTGGCGCTTAGCTGTGCTGAATGAACTAACGCGGACTTGTGAATGACCATCAATTAACTCAACGACAGCTTTCAAAATGCCCCGTAGCGATTGGCAATGACTGCAATACAGCGACTCCAATCTCAGCATTGATTTTTCGGATGACTCCAAACGCTGCGTTGCTGCCGTCTAATTCCAGGATTTGACGGCGCAAAAAATCACTATTTTTGAATCACCCGCCACAGCGCCTCCGCCGGCGCTGACAGGTCAGTGCGCTGGCGGTAGAGGCGTATATCAACGGGGATGTGCCACTTGGGGCTGCCAGCAGAAAGTAGTTGGCCGCTGGCCAACTCGGCCTTGATCAGGCTTTGTGGCAACCAGGCAATGCCGCGCCCCTCCAGTGCCATGGTCTTGAGCAGCACGGCGTGGTGGGCGGTGAAGACGGTGCTGAATGGCGCCTCGTCCAGCGCTTTGGGCATCAGGCTGCGCATGATGCGGCCCAGGCCCGAGTCTTGCCCGTAGGCCAGCACGGGCACGGGCGCTGGTGCAGATTCGTCGATCCAGTGCTGGGGCACGCCGCTGGGGCCTGGTGCCGTCACAGGCAGCAGCATATCGTCGCTCACTCGGGCAAAGGTGTACTGCACGTCATCAAGCCGGCTGGCCACCGAGGTGTGGCCGTGGCTCAGTAGAAACTGAATGCGGCCCTGTAGCATCAGCTCTTCGCAGGCCACCAGGTTGTCCGACATGATCTGGATGGGCCCCAGTCGCAACTGGGCCTCAATGCCGCTGAGCCAACTGGGGAAAAAGCTCAAAGACAAGACATGTGTGGCGGCAAAGCGCAGGCTCGCGGCGGCTTGTTCGTGCGCGGCCCGCGCTTTCAGGCGCGAGACTTCCAGGCGTTGCAACAAGTCATCTATGGCGGGGTGAAAGCGCTTGCCGGCTTCGGTGAGTACCACAGGCTGGGCGCTGCGGTCAAATAAATCAACGCCCACCCATTCCTCAAGTGATTTGATATGGCGGCTGAAGGCCGGTTGCGCAATGGCGCGCACCTTGGCAGCGCGGGAGAAATTGCCGCTGTCAGCCAGCGCCAAAAAGTCTTCCAGCCAGTCAAGGTCAAGAGGTCGGTTGCCGGGGCCCATAAGTGAATAGTTCTATGCGTTACGAGTATTGGACGGGACGGGGCACTTGTATGAACATAGCGACTCTTTTCACTACGGATCTTCAAGCCCCATGCCCACTATCGCCAATTATCGGGGGATTATTCCCGCCATTGCCTGCCCCTTCAACTCAGACAACAGCATTGATGAGCCTGGCCTGCGCCGATTGGCCTCCTGGCTGGCGGGCCACAAAGGGGTGGTGGCGGTCATGACCAACGGCCATACCGGTGAGGTTTTTTCCCTCACACCCCTAGAGCGCGCCCGCGTGACGCGCATCGTGGCCGATGAGCTGAAAGGGCGCATGCCTGTCATTTCTTCCATCGTTTGTGAAGGTTTGACGGACGCCGCCGAGCACGCCCGGTTGGCTGTGGAGGCGGGCGCTCAGGCGCTGGATGTGATGCCGCCGCACCACTGGTTGCGTTTTGGCTTCCACGCCGATCATGCGCTGCAGTACTTTGACGCCATTTGGCAAGCGGCCCAGGTAGATCTCGTGTGCCACGTTTACCCGGCTCGCACCCAGGCGTCTTACTCTTCAGAATTGCTGGCCGATCTGGCGCGGCTGCCTTATGTGCAGGCCTTCAAGGTCGGGCAGCGCGAGATGAGTAAATATGCCCGAGACCTCAAGGCCATACGTGATGCCGATCCCTCAAAGGCCATTTTGACCTGTCACGACGAGTATTTGCTGGCCTCGATGGTGCAAGGCGTGGATGGTGCCTTGGTGGGCTTTGCCAGCTGCATTCCCCAGCTCATCATTGATTTATTTGAAGCCGTCAAGCAAGGCGACCTGCACCAGGCCATGAAGATTCAAGCGCTCATTACCCCCATCAAAGAGGCGGTTTATGGGGCAGGCGAGCCCACCGGCGAGGCCCATGCCCGCATGAAAGCGGCCATGAAATGGGTGGGCGTGCTGGACAACGCGCATGTGCGCCCCCCTACTCACGCGCCTTCAGTCGCTGAGAATGAGTTGATTCGCCAAGCGGTAGCCAACGCCGGTCTACTCAAATAAACCTCGCCCTTGAAACCAGGAGACAAAACCATGAACCGTAAAAACTTTATCCGCACCCTGGCTGCCACGGCTATGTTGGGCCTTAGCGCCACCGCCATGGCGCAGGCTTGGCCGAGCAAGTCGGTCAAGATGATCATTCCGTTTCCACCCGGCGGCACGCTGGACGCGATTGGGCGCATGCTGGCGCAAAAGCTCACTGAGCAAACCGGGCAGACCTTCTTTGTGGAAAACAAGCCGGGCGGTCAGGGCATGATCGGAGGCGACGCAGTGGCCAAAGCCCCAGCGGATGGCTATACCCTGCTGTTCAACGCCTCCACTTTCACCACAGCACCCATGACCGTGAAGGCGCCTCTGTACGACGTGGCGCGCGACTTTTTACCCGTGGCACTTGCCGCCAAGGCGCCGCTTTCGATTGCCATCAACAAGAATTTGCCCATTCAAGATATCAAGGGTTTGATTGCCTATGCAAAGGCCAACCCCGGCAAGCTCTCATTTGCCATTGGCTCCACTGGGTCGGCCGGGCACTTGTCGACCGAGTTACTGCGACGTTCAGCCAACCTGGACTTTTTGATCGTGCCCTACAAAGGCACCGCCCCCGCGTTTCAGGACTTGATTGGCGGCCAGATCAGTGGTTTTGTGGACCCCATTCTGGGCTCCTACAACTTCTACAAAAGCGGCATGCTCAAAGTCATTGGCGTGACCTCCGCCACCCGAGTTTCCACCTTGCCTGAGGTACCCACCGTGAGTGAAACCCTACCGGGCTACGAGTTTTACAGCTGGTACGGCGTGTGGGGCCCTGCGAAATTGCCCATGGACATTGCGACGCGTCTGAATGTGGAGGTCAACAAGGCGCTCAGCGGTGAGATGCGTGACAAGTTGCTACAGCAAGGCTTGCTGGTTGGTGGCGGATCCATGGAGGATTTTGCCAAATTCCAGCGTGAAGACATGGCCCGCTCGGCCAAGATCATTGCCGAAGGCGGTATTCGTGCCGAATAAGTCGTCAGCGCCTAGCCACGCGCTGGTAACCGGCAGTAGCTCGGGCATTGGCTTGGCCATTGCCCGGCATTTGTTGGCGCAAGGCTGGCAGGTAAGCGGCTGGGACCTCTCGGCCCCGGTGCTGACTGAGCCCGGTTTCACCCCTGTGCAGGTGGATCTGATGGATACCACTGCCATCAACTCGGCTTTGCACGCCCAGGCGCCGGTCACGGCGCTGGTGCATTCCGCCGGGTGGATGCGCACCGCGCCGCTGGATTCTCTCGACTTAGCCGCAGGCGAGGCCATGTGGCGTCTGCATGTGCAGTCGGCCACCCAAATCGCCCAAGCGCTGGTGCCCACCATGACGGCGCGCGGTCAGGGGCGCGTGGTGCTGATTGGCAGCCGCGTAGCGCAAGGCCTGGCGGGGCGCAGCCAATATGCGGCGGTGAAAGCCGCGTTGATCGCGATGGCGCGCAGCTGGGCAATGGAAGTCGCGGCCAAAGGCGTGACCATCAATGTGGTGTCACCCGCTGCCACCCAAACCACCATGTTGAGTGACCCGGCCCGATCGGGCAGTGCGCCCCAGTTGCCACCCATTGGCCGTTTTATTGACCCTGCCGAAGTGGCGGCATTGGTCGCTTTTCTTTTGTCATCCCAAGCCTCGGCCATAACGGGGCAAGACCTTCAAATCTGCGGTGGCGCTTCGCTGCCGCGCTAACACATCACCTCCATGAAAATTGTTGACATCCTTGAATCGACCCGTCCCATCAAGTCGGACATTCGCAACGCCTACATCGATTTTTCCAAAATGACCCTCAGCCTGGTGGCCGTGGTCACCGACGTGATTCGTGACGGCAAACCGGTTATTGGCTACGGCTTCAACTCCAATGGCCGTTACGGCCAGGGCAGCCTGATACGGGAGCGCTTTCGCCCCCGCGTGATGGAGGCCAATCCGGCCAGCCTTTTGAATGAGGCGGGCGACAACATCGACCCGCACAAGGTCTGGGCCTGCATGATGACCAATGAAAAACCCGGCGGGCACGGAGAACGCTCGGTGGCGGTCGGCACCATCGACATGGCGCTGTGGGACGCGGTGGCCAAGATTGAAGAGAAGCCGCTCTACGAGGTGCTGGCTCAGCGCTACGGCAACGGCATGGCCAACCCCAAGGTTTTTGTTTATGCCGCTGGCGGCTATTACCACCCCGGCAAAGGTCTGGACGGCTTGCGCAGCGAGATGACGAGCTACTTGGAGCGCGGCTACTCGGTGGTGAAAATGAAAATTGGCGGCGCCAGCGTGGCGCAAGACATGGCGCGCATTGAGGCTGTGCTGAAGCTGCTGCAACCGGGCCAGCAATTGGCTGTGGATGCCAATGGGCGTTTTGATCTGGCCGCCGCCATTGCGTATGGCCAAGCCCTCTCCAACTATCCCTTGTTCTGGTACGAGGAAGCCGGTGATCCGCTGGACTACGAGCTCCAGGCCCGCCTGGGTGAGGTGTACCAAGGTAGCTTGGCGACCGGGGAAAACCTGTTTTCTATGCAGGATGCCCGCAATCTGATTCGACACGGTGGCATGCGCCCCGACCGCGACTGGCTGCAGTTTGACTGCGCCCTGAGCTACGGCTTGGTGGAATACCTGCGCACGCTGGACATGCTCAAAGAACACGGCTGGTCACCCAGTCGCTGCATTCCCCACGGCGGCCACCAAATGTCTTTGGCCATCGCCGCTGGTCTGGGCTTGGGCGGCAACGAGTCCTACCCCGACTTGTTCCAGCCTTATGGCGGCTTTCCTGATGGCGTGAAGGTAGAAAACGGCTATGTCAATTTACCCGCCTTGCCGGGCATCGGCTTTGAAGGCAAAGCAGATTTGTACGCTGAGATGAGGCTGCTGGCCAGCTAATTCACTGGGTTTGACCAGCTATTTATTTAATAGCTGGTCAAGCACATCAATAGGCGGCTAGAGGCTTATTTCCATCTAAGGCCAGCAGCAGGTTGCTGGTGGCCATTACCGCCATGGCGTGACGTGTCTCAAAGGTGGCCGAGCCGATGTGGGGCAGGGCGGTGACCTTGGGGTGTGTGCGCAGAGCTGAGCTCTGGGGCAAGGGCTCGGTGGCAAATACGTCAAGACCAGCGGCGCGCAACGTGCCGTGGTCAAGCGCGTGAAGCAACGCGTCTTCCTGCACGATAGCGCCACGGGCACCGTTGATGAAAATGGCGCCGGGTTTCATCAGGCCAAATTCGCGCCCCCCCAAAAGGCCCCGCGTTTCTTGAGACAAAGGCAGCACGGCGGCGACGATGTCGGCGCGCTGGAGTAAGTCTTCCAGCGAAGTGGCGATGGCTTTGCCCAGCAAGTCGGGCACTTGTGTGGCCAGGTCAATGGGACTGCGGTTGTGAAAAAGAACGGGCATGCCAAATCCCAAAGCCGCCCGGCGGGCCACGGCTTGCCCGATGCGGCCAAAGCCCAAAATGCCCAGCGTTTTGCCATGCACATCCCAGCCAAACAGGTCTTCGCCAATGTTTTTAGTCCAGTGGCCTTCGCGCACATGGTTGGCCAGCGTCACCAAGCGGCGGCTGCTGGCCATGATGAGTGAAAAAATAGTGTCGGCCGTGGTCTCGGTCAGTACACCGGGCGTGTGGCACAGGATGATGCCCCGGGCGGCGAGTGCGGCCAGGTCGTAGTTGTCCACCCCCACGGAAATGCTGGAGATGACTTGGAGCTGGGGTGCTTCGGCCAGCAGCTCGGCACCGATGGGGAAGCTGGAGCCGATCAGACCTTGTGCGGTGGGCAAGGCGGCATAAAAAGCCGCTGCCTGCTCCGGCACGCGTGGGTTCGCGACTACCACCTCATGCTGTGCCTGCAGGCGTGCCAGTTGGTCGGGGGGGAGTTCCCGAAACACCAGCACTTTTTGTCGGGCGCTGGGGAGCATGGGGGTGTTCATCGTTCAGAGCCCTGCTTGAATCAGTTCGGCCCGGGTCGGCAAACCTTCGCTGTCGCCCAGCACTTGCACGGCGCGTGCGCCTATCCAGGCACCACGCTTTACCGCTTCGGGCACGCTCAAGCCGTCCAGCAGCGCGCTGATGACGCCTACCGCAAAGCCATCACCGGCGCCGACGGTGTCCACCACTTGGGCCACGGGGAACCCGGGAACATAGCCCGAGTCTGTGGCGCTCTCAAAATAAGCACCTTCACTGCCCAGCTTGACGACGACGAGTGAAGCGCCACCTTTCAGGTAGAAGCTGGCAATGCCTTCGGGCGTTTTCTCTCCCGTCAGAAAACGGCCTTCTTCCAGACCGGGCAACACCCAATCGGCACGGGTTGCCAGGTCGTTGATGCTGCTGCGCATGTGTTCGGGCGTGGCCCACAAAGTAGGGCGCAAGTTGGGGTCAAAAGAGACGCTGCGTCCGGCGGCGCGCATCAAGTCCATGGTTTGGCGGGCGGCAGGCAGGGTGTGGTCAGAAATGGCGGCAAACACGCCCGTGGCGTGCAGGTGGCGGGCGCCGGTGAGCCAAGCTGCGTCGATGTCGGCTACGGCCATGCTGCTGGCGGCGGAGCCTTGGCGGTGGTATTCCACCGGTGGGTCGCTGCCGTCGTTGACACGGCCCTTGAATTGGAAGCCGGTTTTTTGGGTCGCATCGCACACGACATGCGTGCAATCAATGCCTTCCTGGGTCATGGCAGCCAGCAAGTAGCGCCCCATGGAGTCTGTGCCCAAGCGGCTCGCCCAGCCCACGCGCAAGCCCAGACGCGCCAGCCCGATGGCGACATTGGTCTCGGCACCGGCGGTGCGTTTGTGAAAAGTTTCTACCTGCTCCAGCGGGCCACATTCGCCAGCCACCAGCAGCATCATGGCTTCGCCAAAAGTTACAACATCCAGCATGGTGGGCCTAATGCGCGTGTTGTGAGTTGAGGATTTGCCCCAGAAAGTTCCGGGTAGTTTCGTGCTGCGGGTTGCTAAAAAATTCTTTGGGCGGCGCCTGCTCGATGATTTGGCCGTTGGCCATAAAGATCACCCGGTCGGCCACGCTGCGGGCAAAGCCCATCTCATGCGTGACGCACAGCATGGTCATGCCGTCTTCGGCCAGGCTGATCATGGTGTCCAGCACTTCTTTGACCATTTCCGGGTCAAGCGCCGAGGTGGGCTCGTCAAACAGCATGATCTTGGGCGTCATGCACAGGGCGCGGGCAATGGCCACGCGCTGCTGCTGGCCGCCTGAGAGCTGGCTGGGGTATTTGAGCGCTTGCTCAGGGATGCGCACGCGGGTGAGGTATTTCATGGCGATGGCCTCGGCCTCGTCCTGACTTAGTCCGCGTGAACGCATGGGGGCCAGGGTGCAGTTTTGCAAAATGGTCAGGTGCGGGAACAGGTTGAACTGCTGGAACACCATGCCCACTTCCTGGCGCACCGAATCCACATTTTTGCCCCCGGCCGTGAGGTCAATGCCGTCCACCACGATGCGGCCGCTTTGCACGGTTTCCAAGCGGTTGATGCAGCGAATCAGGGTCGATTTGCCCGAGCCCGAAGGCCCGCACACCACAATGCGCTCCCCCGCCCGCACATTCAGGTTGATTTGCGTGAGCACCTGAAATTTGCCAAACCATTTGTCCACCGCTTCAATGCGGATGATGGGTTCAGGCGGTGTGGTTGGCGGGTTGGAGGCAGGCATGGTGGGGTTTAAAGTGTCAGTTGAAAAAAATAGGGCGTCGAATTACTGCATTTTTGGCAGGTCAGTTTCCAGCCATTTGCGGTACAGCTTGTTGAGCTCGCCGTTGGCGGTATTGCGCGCCACAAAGTCGTTCACGGTAGTCAGCAATTCAGCTTGACCGGGGCGCATCGCCACAGCCATGACTTGCTGACGCAACAGGAACTTGTTCTCAAACGAGTTGGCGGGGGCGCGCTTGTCAATTTGTGCCGCCACGGTGGTGGAGCAACCGATGGCGTCGACCTGGCCCGACATCAGGGCTTGCATGGCAGAGGCGTCGTCGTCAAAGCGGCGGATCTCGGTGCCTTCTGGAGCAATGGCGGTCAGGGCCACGTCTTGTGTGCTGGCACGGGCTACGCCGACGCGCTTGCCTTTGAGGTCAGCAGCGGCTTTGATGCTGGCTTTTTTGTCACCATACAAAACAATGCTGGCGGCGGCATAGGGCGTGGAGAACTGCACTTGCTTGGCGCGCTCAGGCGTGATGGCCAAAGAGGCAACCAGCAAATCGACCTTGTTGGTCATTAAAAAAGGAATGCGGTTGGGGCCTGTGACCGCGACCAAATTCACTTTGACGCCCAGGTCTTTGGCCATCAGGCGCGCCACATCAGCGTCGTAGCCATCGGGCTGGTTGCTGCTGTTGGTGGTGCCGTAAGGGGGGAAGTCGACCAGCATGCCGACGGTCAACTCGCCTTTTTTCTTGATGTCGGCCACGGTCTGGGCACCGGCGACGGGCGCCCACACAGACAGGGTGGCGGCCAGGCCGAGGGCGAGGGCGGTGCCGGTGAAAACGCGGCGTTGCAGAGACTTGATCATGGGAGTTTTCCTTGAAAGGTTAAAGACGACGGACGAGAAAGTAATTGGGGATTAGCGCGCCAGCGCCTGGGCGTGCTGGCGTTCCATACGGGCGGCCAACAAGGAGAGAGGCCAGCACAGCACAAAATAAATGCCCGCCACCACACTGAACACAATCAGCGGCTGAAAGGTGGCGTTGTTGATGATCTGCCCGGTGCGGGTAACTTCTGCAAAGCCGATGATGGCGGCCAGCGACGTGCCCTTGATGATTTGCACCATGTAGCCCACCGTGGGCGCCAAGGCAATTTTGAAGGCCTGCGGCAAGATCACATCGCGCATGCGAGCCACATAAGACAGGCTCAGGGCTTGGGCCGCTTCCCATTGGCCACTGGGCACCGCCTGAATGCAGCCCCGCCAGATTTCACCTAAAAACGCACTGCTGTTGAGAACGAGCGCAATGCCCGCCGCCACCCAAGGGTTGATTTCCAGCCCGAGGATGGGCGCGCCAAAGAACACCAAAAACAGCTGCAGCAGCAAGGGCGTGCCCTGAAATACCTGAATAAAGCCGCCTGACAACAGCCGTAGCAAGGGCTTGTCAGAGGTACGGCTGAGCGCAATGGCCAAACCGCCCATAGCGCCGCCAATGAAGGCAATCAGGGACAAGGCCACCGTCCATTTGGCCGCCTCAAGAATGAATAAAAATTCAGGAAATCCAAAAGTACGCATCAGCGACCTGCCGGGTAGTTAAGGGTGAGTCGGTAAATGGTTCTGAACATCGCAGAAAACGCCAGCGCCAGCAATAGGTAAATCACGGCGACCACAATGTAAATCTCAAAGCTCCGAAAAGTTTGCGACTGCAGGTTGGCCGCGACTGAGGTCAGGTCGTCGGCCGAGATGGCCGACACCACGCTGGAGCTCAGCATCAGCAAAATGAACTGGCTGGTGAGAGCCGGGTAAACCGTGCGCAGCGCCGGTTTCAGAATGACAAAGCGGAATATTTCATGGCGTTTAAGGTTGAGCGCCAAACCGGCTTCAATTTGCCCCTTGGGGATGGACTCAATACCGGCGCGAATAATCTCGGTGGCGTAAGCGCCCAGATTAACCACCATTGCCGTCAACGCCGCCGTGTAGGCTGACCAGCGCAGGCCGAGGGCAGGCAGGGCGAAAAAGAAGAAGAACAACTGCACCAAAAAAGGCGTGTTGCGGATGAGCTCAATGTAAATATTGATCAACCAGCGCAACGGACGCGGGCCCGCCGTCTTGCCCCAGGCACACACAATGGCCACGCCCAGGCCCAGCAGCATGGCCAGCACAGAAAGCTGAACCGTGCTCAGCGTGCCTTTAAGCAGCAGGGGCCAGGCGGCAAACACTTCGGTGAATTGAAAGGTGTAATTCATGAACAATCTTGCGGGGAAGTCGATTCAAAACAGGTTGTTGTTTGATATTTTCAGGTTTTACTGAAACCGGTTTCAATTATTATAAAAGTCTGATCACGGGCTTGGTAATTATGGAAAACCCTAGTGCCTGTGGCCTGGGTTCAGGAATAAGTGGACGAACCGCGTGGCACTAGATGGCCTGCCAGCAAAATTTGACGCGCGGGGAGTTCAAGCCCTTTGAGTCGCTCGATCAGGCACCCGGCGGCCAGTCGTCCGAGTTCATCGGTCGGTTGGGCGATGGTGCTCAAACCCGGGCCAATGTAGGCAGACCATTCGGTTTCATCAAAGCCGACCAATCCGACATCGCGCCCCAGTTGCCAGCCCAAACGGGCCAAAGCTGCCACCACGCGCAAGCTCATCACCGCGTTGCTGGAAATGATGGCAGGAGGACGGGTGCCTGCGCGTTTTTTGAGTGCCAGCAGGGCGCTGTCGAGCCCGGCGTGGTCATCACTGGTGGTCTCGAAAGTATCGCCATGCAAGTCGGGTAACGCGGTGGCGACCCCTCGAGCAGGGGTATTCATGAAGCTGCGAAAGGCGTCCATGCGCTCTTGGCGGGAGCTGACGTCACGGCTGGGTTCCGATACAAACAGCAACTCGCGGTAGCCGGCCTCTATCAGGTGTTGGGCGGCCAGACGTACGGCGCCCAGGTTGTCGAGTGACACAAAATCACAGTTCATCTCAAGATGGCGCCGGTCCACCAACACTACGGGTTTGCCATGAAAAGCGGCTTCGGCAGCTGCCCCCGTAACGGCGCCCAGTGTGTTCAAGATAAACCCTTCCACCTGGTAGGCCGCCAGCGCTTCAATCGCCTCCATTTCGCGTTGGCGGTCGTTGTTGAGGTTGAAGAGCATGAGCAAATAGCCGGCGTCCTGGCAGGCTTTTTCAGCCCCCCGCAACACGGCCACTGAAAACGGGTTGGTCACATCAGCCACCACCAGTCCAATGAGGCGCGAGCGCCCGCGTTTGAGAGCCTGCGCCATCGGGCTCGGGCTGTAAGCCAGCGCTGCAATGGCCACTTCAACCCGCGTGGCAATGTCTTTGGTGAGCAGGGTTTCGCGGTGGTTTAGAAACCTGGAGACTGTGGCTTTGGAGACGCCCGCCTCTTTGGCTACATCGGCAATAGTCGCGCGTCCGGGCGCACGGACTGCCTTGTTTTTAGTTGAGGTTTTTGCGGAAGACATTGAGCAAAGTGCCACGAAGTTGATATTTTTCTGAAACCAGTTTCAGTCAATAGTAGCAGCACGGCCTCGCCGAGACGAGAGCGCTTAAGTTTCTCGCTCAAGTTCCGTCAAGTAGCCGCGACTTGACTGGCTTTGGGTGCCAGTGACCAGTCAGCGTGCTGGTGCGTCAGCAATAAAAAGAGCGCAAACACCGGCCCTGGCATGTTGCGCTCGTCCTTGCTGCTCTCAAGCGCCTGCCAGGTGCGAGATTGCAATCCCCCGCGGCTACCGGGCTGCACCGGATAGCCCATGAGCGCGGCGGCCTCGACTTGGCTCAGCCCAGCCGCTAGCCGAGCGGCCTTCAACATGTCACCACTGGGCACCGTCATTTCCATAAAAACAGGGGTCAACATAGAACTCATCCCTCCCAGCCCCGATCCTGCCCATCCCAAACCCGATCCGTGTCACGCCGTTCCCGCTTGGTAGGCCGCCCCTGCGTGTGCCCCAAAGCCGGCTCGGGCGCCAAGCGGCGCTGCTCAGCCGCAGCCAATCGTGCCTGAATAGACTCAGGCGTCTCGGTAAACAGCAATGCAGCCTGTGGCGCACCGCCGCGTTTGTCGCTGACACCTTGCACCACCACGCTGCGGCTAATCGGCCCAATCCGCACCAGCACGGTGTCGCCCGCCTTCACCTCGCGGGCCGGTTTCACGGCCACGCCGTTGATGTGCACCCGGCCTTTGTCAATTTCTTCACTGGCCAGCGTGCGCGTTTTGTAAAAACGGGCGGCCCATAGCCATTTGTCGATGCGCAGTTTTTCCATGGGGAGTGTCCCGTGTCAGAGGGCTTTTTCGATGGCGGCCAGCAGCGTCTTGTTATCGGGCGCCACGTTGCTGGGGAAGCTGGCCAGCACTTTGCCGTTGCGGTCAATCAGGTATTTGTGAAAATTCCACTCGGGCGTTTTCCCCGTGGCTTTGGCCAGTTCTTGATACAAGGCGTTGCGCTTGGCGCCCACCACCACGGCTTTGGAGAACATCGGAAACTTCACGCCGTAGGTGTTGAAGCAAAAGTCGGCGATTTCTTTGGAAGAACCCGGCTCCTGTTGGCCAAAGTCGTTGCTGGGAAAGCCCAGCACCACCAGACCTTTGCTTTGGTATTTGGCAAACAAGTCTTCCAGCCCTTGGTATTGGCTGGTGAAGCCGCAGTAGCTGGCGGTGTTGACCACCAAGGTGACCTTGCCTGCGTATTGGCACAGGTTTTGGGGCGCCTCGTCTTGCAGACGGTTAAATTGGTGCTTCAGGATGGCGGGGCAGGCGGCAGAAGTGGCTGCCGAGGTCGTCGATGGCGCCTGTGCTGGTGTGGCGGCTTGGGCCGTGGCAGCGCACAAACCCACAAGCGCACGGGCGAGCAGGCTGGCTAAAGGCGTAAATTTACTTTTTTTCATGGTCTGAATCCCTTGGGCTTTTTGGTGATTTTGTAGTTTATCGGGCTTTGAATGCGCCTTGCTTAAGACGTCAAATGCCCCTTTTATCAGCTTTGCCCCACGTTCAGCGGCAGGCGCACGGTGGTCTCCAGCCCGGTGATGCGGCCTTGTTCAAACCGGTTTTCAAGGCTGATGCTGCCTCTCAATGTTTGCACAATTTCAAGACAAATCGCCAAGCCCAAACCGGAGCCCGTGCGTGCCTCGCCGGCCGAGAAGGGCTGAAACAGGCGTTGGCGCAGCTCTTCTGAAATACCCGGCCCGCTGTCGCTGATGACCAGCACGGCCTGTTGGGCGTCCACTCTCAGCGCCACCTTGAGCGCGCCCAGGTTCGGGGTGTAGCGAATGGCGTTGTGCAGCAGGTTGCGGCTGAGTTCGCGCAGCATCCAGTCGTGGGTGGCGATCGGTGCGGGCTGGGTCGCAATTTCAAAATCAAGGGTTTTGGCGGCGATCAGGGGGGACACATCCAGCGCCACTTCCCGAAGAATCTCCGCCCAGTCCACTGGCCCTGGGGCGGTTTGCTGCGCCAGTTGGGCCACTTTGGCCAAGGACAGCATCTGGTTGGCCAGCAGCGTGGCGCGGTTGACCGTGCCGCTGATTTCCTGCAAGGCTTGCGTCGCCTCCACATCGCCCCGCAAAGCAGACTGAACCTGGACTTTAAGCACCGCCAGCGGGGTGCG
The DNA here is from genome assembly GCA_947372745.1 of Comamonadaceae bacterium. Taxonomy (GTDB): domain Bacteria; phylum Pseudomonadota; class Gammaproteobacteria; order Burkholderiales; family Burkholderiaceae_C; genus Rhodoferax. The sequence continues at coordinate 62,208 of CANBUY010000004.1, forward strand.
CAGTTGGTGCGCGGCGTCGCGCACAAAGCGTTTTTGATTGGAGAGCAGATGCTGCAAGCGGCCCATCAGGTGGTTGGTCGCTTCGACCAGTGGCACCAACTCGGCCGGGGTTTGACGGACGATCAGCGGTGTCAAATCATCCTCGGTGCGGGCCTCCAGTTGGGCACTCAACTGGCGTACCGGGCGGGTAGCGCGCTGCACGACCACGACCACCACCAGCGCGATCACCGACACCAAGGCCAGTTGACGCCACAGCGTGTCGATCAAAATCTGGCGCGCCAGGGTGCGGCGTAGCTCCAGGGTTTCTGCCACTTGCACCACGGCCATGACGCGCGCTTTCTTCATGGCCACCGGTTGCAGCAGGACCGCCACGCGGACCGGGTCGCCCCGGTAGGTGTCGTCATAAAAGTCCACCAGCGCCGCATAGGGTCCCAGGTCTGGCAAGCGGCCTTGCCAGACGCCCAGGTCTTCAAATCCGTCAATCAGTTGGCCGCTGGTGCTTGTGATGCGGTAGACCATGCGGCTGCGGTTGTCGGCTTCAAAAGTTTCTAGCGCGGCATAGGGCACATTGGCGCGCAGAGTGGCCTGTTCGCCTTCACCGTCGGCGGCAATATGTTCGCCAATGGATTTGGCCGAGGCCAGCAGGGTGCGGTCGTAAGCGGTGTTGACCGCGTTCAGGGCTTGGCGGTAAAGACTGGCCGTGTCCAGTACGATGAACACCATGATCGGCAGCAAAATGCCCAGCAGCAGGGTGCGGCGCAAGGACCAGGGTTGCTTGATGGGGAGAAGCTCAGCGCTCATACTAAATCGGGCACTTTGAGCAAATAACCCAAGCCCCGAAGCGTCATCAGGGTCACCTCGGTCGTGCTGAGTTTTTTGCGCAAGCGGTAGGCCACCACCTCCACCGCTTCGTATTGCACCGCCACTTCACCCGGAAAAACCAGCTCAAACAAGCGTTCTTTACTCACGGCATGGCCGGGGCGCACCAGCAGGGCTTTCAAGAAGGCAAGTTCGCGTGGGGTGAGGATCAACAGCTCACCTTGGTAGTAAATTGAGTTGCTATTCTTATCGTAGCTTATCAAGCACGTATCTAATGGTCTAGCGGCTGATTCAGCTCTATTTTCAGCCGGGCGTCGATGCAGGGCGCGAATCCGGGCTTCAAGCTCGTCCAGGTCAAAGGGTTTGGGCAGGTAGTCGTCAGCCCCCGCGTTGAGCCCCAGCACGCGGTCGCCTACGGTGCCGCGCGCTGTCAGGATCAAGACCGGTGTGCCCAAGCCTTCTTCTCGGGCTTGGCGCAGGATGTGCAGCCCATCGCGTCCAGGCAGGCTCAGGTCCAGCAGCACGACATCAGGCTGAAAAATCCGCCAGTGCCGCAGGGCACCTCGTCCGTCTTCGCACACTTCAACCGACCAGTCCAACCGGATGAAGGCCCGGGTGAGCGTGGTGTGCAAGTCAACGTTGTCTTCAACCAGCAGCAGTTTCATAAACATTTTCTAGGCTCGATCGCCCTGCGAGGGGCGTCTGAGCCCGCCTTGGGGGCCTAGTAGCTACCGATGTAGTCTTTTTTGCCCACTTCAACGCCGTTGTGGCGCAGGATGGCATAGGCGGTGGTGGTGTGAAAAAAGAAGTGCGGCAGGCCGTAATTGAGCACGTAAGACTGGCCGGTAAAGCGTTTTTCTTTGGGCGTGCCGGCCTGGGTCACGATCTCGCGGGTGGCGGCGTCATCAAACAGGGCCACGTCAAGGGAGTCTATGAAGGCCAGGACGGTGTCCAGGCGCGTTTGCAGGTCAGCAAAGCTTTGCTCGTCGTCGGCTAACTTGGGCACCTCCACGCCGGCCAAACGGGCGGACACGCTTTTGGCGAAGTCGCTGGCGACTTGCACTTGGCGCAAAAGGGGAAACATGTCGGGGTACAGGCGCGCTTGCAGTAGCGCGTTGGGGTCAATCTTCTTTTCGACCGCGTGCGCTTCGGCTTTGCTCAGCACGTTTTTGAGGCCGCCCAGCATTTGCTTGAAGACGGGGAGGGAGGCGGTGTAAATAGGGTTTGTCATGGTGTATTTTTTGAAAATTAAATCGCGGCCAGGCGCCACAGCGAGGTGACTTCCTTGGCACGGGCGTCGTGCAGGGCGTCGGTGGTGTCAGCGGTTTTGGGGTGCAGCGGCTTGGCGTCGATGCGGCTCACCACCTTCAGGCCATTGGCTTCAAATGCGGCCAAGAGCTCTTCGCGCGTGCGCAGGCCCAAGTGCTCAGCCAGGTTGGACAAAATCAGCCAGCCTTCGCCTTTGGGCACCAGGTGGGAGGTCAGCCCTTTCAGGAAGCCGCTCAACATGCGGCCGCCTTCGTCATACACCGAGTGCTCCAGCGGTGAACTGGGGCGCGCGGGCAGCCAAGGTGGGTTGCACACAATGAGGGCGGCGCGGCCTTCAGGAAACAAGTTGGCCTGCACCACCTGCACTTTGTCTTTCATGCCCAAACGCTCAAGGTTGTCTTTGGCGCAGGCTATGGCACGGGGGTCTTGGTCGGTGGCCACGACCTGGTCAACCCCCCGGCGCACCAGCACGGCCGACAGCACCCCGGTGCCGGTGCCAATGTCAAACACCACCAAAGAGGTCTGTCCGGCCAATTTTTTGGGCAGGTGGACGGTAGCGACCAGATGGATGTACTCGCCCCGTACGGGGGAAAACACGCCGTAATGCGGGTGAATGCGGTTGTGCGGTGGCTCACCCAAAGCGGGAATCTCCACGCCCACACGGCGCCACTCATGCGCGCTGGTGATGCCCAATAACTCCCGCAGCGAGGCCACCGAGTTGCCCTGTGATTCATCCGCCGGTCCCCAAGCCTCCGTACAAGCCACCTTGGCATCAGGTGCGCGGCGCAAAGGAATGCTGTAGTCAGCATTAAAAGGAATCAGCAACTGGCCCAGCATGCGGGCGCGCTGCGACTGCGACAAGCGGTGCAGGTGAAAGGCGTCTGCCAATGACACTTCTTGTGAGGCTTTCTTTCGCTTGCGGGCCGGCACCTGGTCGGCGCGCCGGGCAAGGGCTTTGAGCAATTGCTTGGCATTTTGAAAGTCGCCACGCCACAAAAGGGCGGTGCCTTCGCAGGCCAGACGGTAAGCGGTGTCGGCGTTGGTCGTGTCGTCCGCCAAAATCACTTTTTTGGGCGGGGTAGCACCGCGCTCAGAGCGCCAAACGGCCGAGCAAGGCTGGTCGGCCTCGGTCCAGTTGATGGTTTGGGCAGGGTTGGTCAGGGCTGAAACAGGAGAGGAATTAGGCATTAGCTTGTTAAAACGCAAAAAATGAATACCGAGTGTTTTAACAGATCGCCCGGAACGTGGCTGAAATGCGTACTTTCCCTAGTCAAAAAAGACGGTCCCGGACAGCCGTTTGACAGCTTGCCCCTGCATCATTGCGGGGGTTAACTCAAACAATTGGAGATTTCAATGCGCCGTGATACTTTTCTGAAATCCTTGGCGGCTCTGGCTGCTTCCTCCAGTCTGCCGATGTCGGCGCTGGCTTCCACCAGTCTCAAGATGATGATTCCGGCCAATCCTGGGGGCGGTTGGGACGGCACGGGCCGCGCTCTGGGTAAGGCCTTGTTAGAGGCCAAGGCCGCTGACACGGTGGTCTATGACAACAAAGGCGGCGCCGCCGGGGCTTTGGGTCTGGCCCAGTTTGTCAACAGCAGCAAAGGCGATCCGAACGCCATCATGGTGATGGGCGCGGTCATGTTGGGCGGCATCATTACCGGCAAACCCGCAGTGAACTTAAGCACCCTCACACCGCTGGCGCGCCTGACCAGTGAATACAACGTGTTTGTGTTGCCCGCCAATTCGCCTTTCAAATCCATGAAGGAAGTGATCGAGCAGCTCAAAAAAGACCCCGGCAGTGTGAAGTGGGGTGGTGGCTCCCGCGGCTCCACAGAGCATATTGCAGCCGCCATGATTGCCCGCGAAGTGGGTGTCGATGCGTCCAAGATCAATTACGTGGCTTTCCGGGGCGGCGGTGAGGCCACCGCGGCCATTTTGGGTGGCAACGTCACCATCGGTGGCAGTGGCTACAGCGAGTTTTCGGAATACATCACGGCAGGCAAGATGAAGCCTTTGGCCGTGACCTCGGGCACCCGCTTGAAGGGCGTCAACATTCCCACGCTCAAAGAGCTGGGCATCAACGTTGAAATCGGTAACTGGCGTGGTGTGTATGGTGCGTCTGGCATTACACCGGCACAACGCAAGGCCCTGACGGACCTGCTGCTCAAGGCCGTTAAAACCAAGTCCTGGGCTGAAGCGCTGGAGAAAAACAACTGGACGCCTGCAGTTTTAAGTGGTGCCGAGTTTGAAAAGTTTGTCGATGACGACTTCGCCTCCCTGCGCGCCACCATGGTCAAGAGCGGCATGATCTAAACCATCAAACGCTCGCCAACGCCGATGTTTGCTTCTGGCAGTGCATCGGCTTTTTAACGTTTACAACTTTATCCAAGAGGCACGACCATGCGTCCACACGCCCCCCCTGATGCGTCCATTCAACTTCAAACCTTTGTCGGCATTGGCGTGCTTTTGCTGGCCCTGTGTTTGGGCGTGGGTGCGCTCAGCATTCCTTCCAACGCGGGCTACGCGGGGGTTGGTCCTAATTTTCTGCCTTGGCTGGTCTCGGTCGCGCTGCTCTTGTGCGGCCTCACCATGCTTTACCACGCTCGCCAAGGCGGCTTTCGGCACATGGAAGAGGCCACTGGGGACCAACCGTATTGGCCGGGCTTTGTCTGGATGTCGGCGGGACTGCTGGCCAATGCCGCCCTGATCACCACCATCGGTTTCATTTTTAGCTGCGCCCTGTGCTTTGTGATGGCGTCCCGGGGGCTGCGCATGGCCGAGGGGCAAACGGCGACGGGATTGAAGTCTTGGGCCAAAGATTTGCTTATTGGCTTATTGATTGCCGCGCCGGTGTATTGGATGTTTACGCAATTTCTGGCGATTAACTTGCCAGGTTTGACACAAAGCGGGTGGCTGTAATGATGGATATCTGGACGCAATTGCTGCAAGGTTTTGCCACGGCGGGCACGCCGGTTAATTTGTTGTGGGCCTTTGTGGGCTGTGCTTTGGGCACCGCCGTGGGCGTGTTGCCCGGCATCGGCCCGGCCACTGCTGTGGCCATGCTGCTGCCCATCACGGCCAAAGTTGAGGCCACCGCCTCGATGATTTTCTTTGCAGGTATCTACTACGGCGCCATGTACGGCGGCTCCACCACCTCCATTTTGCTCAACACGCCCGGCGAGACCGCCAGCATGGTGACAGCGATGGAAGGCAACAAAATGGCCAAAAGTGGTCGCGCGGGTGCCGCGCTGGCCACGGCCGCTATTGGCTCCTTTGTGGCCGGCACGATTGCTACAGTGATGGTCACGCTGTTTGCGCCGGTGGTGGCAGAGTTTGCCGTCAAGCTGGGGCCACCTGAATATTTCATGCTGATGCTATTGGCGTTCACCACGGTCAGCGCGGTGCTGGGGCAAAGCACGGTGCGTGGCCTCACCGCCTTGTTTTTGGGCTTGGCCGCCGGTTTGGTGGGCATGGACCAGATCACTGGTCAGGCGCGCTACACCGGTGGCGTGCCGGAGTTGCTCGACGGGATTGAGATTGTTCTGGTGGCGGTCGGCCTGTTTGCCGTGGCCGAGGCGCTGCATGCGGTGCTGTTTGAGGGCAAGGTTAAAGAATCTGAAAACCGCATGAGCCGCGTCAGCATGACCCGTTCTGACTGGCGTCGCTCTATTCCCGCCTGGTTACGCGGCACGGCGATTGGGGTTCCGTTTGGCTGCATTCCTGCGGGGGGCACCGAGATACCGACATTTTTGAGTTATGCCGCTGAGAAAAAATTGGCCAAGGGCAGCCATCAAGCCGAATTCGGCAACCAAGGCGCGATTGAAGGCGTGGCAGGTCCTGAGGCCGCCAACAATGCCACGGTGACGGCCGCCTTGATTCCCTTGCTCACGCTGGGTATTCCCACCTCCAACACCACGGCCATTTTGCTGGGTGCGTTCCAGAACTACGGCATTCAGCCAGGTCCGCAGTTGTTCACCAGTTCATCCACGCTGGTGTGGGCCTTGATTGCCTCTTTGTACATTGGCAATGTGATGCTGCTGGTGTTGAATTTGCCCTTGATCGGTCTATGGGTCAAATTGCTCAAGGTGCCCAAGCCCCAGTTGTATGCCGGCATCCTGATTTTTGCCACGGTGGGGGCTTACGGCATGCGCCAGAGCGCCTTTGACTTATTCTTGCTCTACGCCATCGGCGTGCTGGGCTTGGTGATGCGCCGCTTCAACTTTCCTACCGCTCCCGTGCTGGTGGGCATGATTTTGGGCCCCTTGGCCGAGGCGCAATTGCGCAACGCCATGTCGATTGGTGAAGGCAGTGCGATGGTGTTTTTGCAGCGCCCGATGTCCTTGACGCTGCTCATCATCGTGGTGGCTATTTTGGTGGTGCCGCGCTTGCTGGCGAAGCGTGCGAGTAGCCCAGGCAATAGCCTTGCATAAATGCCAGAAGCTCAGGCGCGGCGCCTAGTTGCGTGAGCAAATGCAGTGCTTGCGCCACGTCACGCTGGGCCCCAAGTCGCGCTTGGAGTTGCAAGGCCAGTTGGTGCTCGGCGAGTCCAAGCTTTTTGGGTAACAGGGGGCGCAGCGACTCGACGTTGTAGCGTAATCGTTTGGCCAGGAGACGGATCTGATGGGCATTGTCGGCTTCGTCTAGTTGGCAAATGTGTTGCAACTGCTGGTGCAGACGCCCGGTGCGTCGCTTGGCAAAACTTGCCAAGGACTCTGTCAGGTGCATCGCTGCCTTGTCTGTTTGGGGAGACCCCGACAAATTTTCCAGCCACTGCGTCATCAGCAGCAAACAAGTCCCCACCGCAGGTGCTTGGAGCGCCGCTCTCAGGTCTGCCAGTTCCATTTGGGCGGCGTGTTCCAGTGCCTGTGACATGGTTCTCAAGTGCTTTGCACGACGGCCATTGCCCGCAATATACAAATCAGCCAGGGCTGGCAGGGTGTCAAACCGGGCGACGTTGATGTTGCGCAGTTCACCCAGATGCAGCAATACATCTTGCAAGTCTTTCAGGAACGGTCGGGTTTGGGGAATCAAAGCCGGTTTAAAAAGTCGCATCGACGATTTAAAGCGACGCCACCCGATGCGGGCCTGGTGAACCGCTTCAGGCTCGTTGGTCGTCAATAAACGGTACAGATTGGCCGTGAAATGGCCGAACATTTCGCGCAGCACTTTTTGTGCTGCCGCGTTGATGTTCATATCAGCGTTCAACAAAGGGGGGCGCGCAAAGGTGGCTTGCACGGGGTCGTCTTGCGCCAGCGTGTACCCGCGCTCAGATTTACTGGCGTTCAGGGGCAACACGGCCAGGGATTGGCTCAGCGTATGGGCGGTGCCGAAAAGCGCGTCCGGTTGACCGGCCAATAGTTCCAGTTCCAGTTCGCAAATGGGGGTACTTTTAGTGCCCACGACGATGTCACCCAAATCCAGCGAGACCTCGATTTTCGTTCCGTCGCGGCGACTGACCACCCAGCTGACCCGTTTGAATCGAGTGGTGAAACAGGGATTGAGTGACCTGAAGATCTCCCCGCTCGGGTCAAATTCAGTCCAAGGTGTGTCTTGCAGAGCTTGCAAAGACAACTGAGGACCTGGAACGGGCACTTCCCACTCGCCGCGCTGACTTAGGGCGGAGTCACTTTGGCCGCCCATCTTGAGGGTTTGTAGCCAATGTCCCTCCTGTTTGCCGTCACTGTCCACGCGGCGCAGACGCAGGGCAATGCGTGCCTGTCGTAAGTGTTGCGCCGGGCTGTCGAAGTAAATATTGTGCAAATTCAAATGCACGGCGGCCCGTTTGGCCAAGGTGCTGGTTTTGGCCAAGCACTCAAACAGACGGCTGGCACCTGAGTTGGGCAAGGCCAGTTTGAGTTCGGTTTCTTTGAAACGGGCGGCGGGTTTATTGGGTTTCACAGGGTGTCGTTTTCGGGGTGTTGGGTATTGAGGAGCCGGTTGCGCCAGTGGCTCACTTGTAACGCAACCCACGGCCCATCGTCCAGCGTTAGATCATGACCGGCGCTGGGGTGCAAACGAAAAGGGCAGGCCCAACGTTGCGCTAAAGTTTGGCTACACGCGACCGCTACCAAGCGATCTTGCAGACTGGCCAGGACCAAGGTGGGCGCGGTCGGTGCTTGCGGACTGGCCGAGAAACGCGCTGCAGCCATCAGTTGGCGCAGCAGGTTGGCGCTTGCTACTGGGTGCGATTGTCTCAGGGCTAGCCAGTCAGGGAGCACGTTGGCAATGGATCGGTTGCTGGTGATCTCCAAAATCGTGCGCTCCCAGGTTTCGGGGGTGGCTCTGCTCAGCAGCAGTTTTAAAAGACGCAAATAGTTCTGTGGGCGCAGCCTTTGGTAAAAGGGGCTGAAAGGGCGCATGCTGGTATTGATAAGCACCTGGGTCGCAATCTCCTGCGGATAAGCCTGCGCCCAAGCCACAGACACCATACCGCCCAACGACATGGCCAGCACCTGATACGGTGGCTTGATGTCGCGCAAGATTAACTCGGCCCTGCAATGGGTCACCATGTCTTGAATGCTCAAAGGGCTGCGTTGCTGGTACAACTGACCGTTTCCCGGTAGGTCCAGGGTGATCACGTTGCTGTCAGGAAGTGCCTGCTGAAACGCTGCCAGAAAGCTGCCCCAATGGCGGCTCTCACGCGCCAGACCACGCAAAAATACCCATGTATTGTTCGGGTTCATGGGGTCTCAGTACCAGTCTTGCAAGGCTTGGGCATGGTGGGCCGCGCGCTGGTCGGGGTGGGGCAGCCACAAGGCGTGACCACAGGCTGCTCGCGATAAGAAATCGAGAAACAACAGGTGTTGACGCAACACGCGTTGCTGTCGGTGTTCAATCAAGGGGTTAAAAATACCCAGGCGAGAGAACAACTGGCGCGGGTTTTTTTTGATCCACAACCAAGACCCCATCTCCAGCGTCAGCGGTAAAAAGAGCCTGTCTGGCTGCGCGCAGGCTTGCAAATACAGGTGATCCCAGAGGTCGCCATGCGCGAGATATTGCAAACTTTGCGGCTCAATGATGTAGCGATGGTGGCTGTGCGCCTGCACAAAAATATTTTTGAGGGCATGCATTTCGGCCAAGTGTGCGATGGGCGCGCGCTTATGTGCAAAAGGAAACCAGATGCGGTCGCTGGTGCCAAAGCCTGAATGGCAGTCCACACTTAGGCTAAATTTTCGGCTGAGTAGTTCAGCGTTCACGACCTCGCAAACCGCTTGGTTTTCGATTTCCATGGGCGTGTTCTTGGGGCCACGGTACCAGGGCAGGCCCGCGCTCAAGCGTTGCCCACCGACCAAAAATGGAACGGGGTCTTGCGACTCAATCGGGGCGTTGCGCATCAGGTCGACCCCATTGGGGTTAGCGCGGGTGCCCAGCGCCATGCCACCGGGGTTGACGAGGGGCATGAAGACCAGGCGTACGGATTCGAGCTGTTTGTGCAGCGTGCTGTCCCATTGCAGTCGCATCACCAGGCTGTTCAAGTAGGCAATGACGACACTCGCCCCGATGCGCTCCAGCCCATGGATGCCACCAAAATAGCCCACCGCCGGAACGTCTAGCGAAGGATTGCCCAGCGTGATGACATGAACCGGGTAGTCTTGGCCGTTGGGTAGTTTGATTTCACAGGCTGTGCGAGCGTTGAGTCGATCGGCCCCCAATTCAATGATGCGTTCCAGGGCAAATAGTTCGGGGAGCTGGTGTTGGGAGGCAAGCGACATGGCCCCGAAGCATAGGGTTCAATGACTCACCACGCAAGCACTCTGTCGGCCTAACGTGGTAATTTTGCATTGACACGGACGTGTCACAAACCGGCGGTAAATTGACGGCTTATTCGATTGATAACGATGAGCAAAAGCAACTCAATGCGTAAATTTCCATTTTTTCGCGCCATGGCCATTCCCGTTTGCATCCTCTGGGGCTTGCTTGAATTTGTGGCCTTGCAGCGCTCGCGCTGGCAGACTCGAACGTCGACTTAAGCGGGTGCGCAGATTTATCGCGACGTGAACCCTGCGCGTCGCGTTTCGCGCAGCATGAAGAGGTAAAGCCCTTCTACTTTTTCGCGCGCCCAAGGCGTTTTGCGTAAAAACTTCAGGCTGGACGCCACGCTGGGGTCACTTTGAAAGCAGCGCACGGGAATACGCTCTCCCAAACCTTCCCAGCCATAATGCTCCGCCAGCGCTGTCACGATGGCTTCGAGTGTCAGGCCGTGAAGCGGGTTGCGCACTTGTGCAGGGGGTGGGGTAGGGGGCAAAGATGGATCATGCATCCACCTATTTTATGGCGTCCCCTTCGTCAGGCGAGTGGCTTCAGCTTAGAAACTAGTGCCAACGGCGGTGTCCCCGATAGCCGTTTCCATAACCCAGATCAATTTCGATGCCAATGGGGGAAAAGTAGGGGCGGTTGTAATAGCCGTCGTAGCCTTGCGGGACCACCATCACTGTGGTCGGTTGAACATAGAAGGGTTGCTGGTAAATGGCGGTCACAGGCGGTGGGCTGGGGGCTTGGCTCGCAGCAACAGGAGAAATTTGGAGCTGAAGGGTCGGACCGGGATCGTTGGGCATCTGCACCGAATACTGTTTGCCCGAAAACTCATAAACCACGTTGTAGGCCACCGTTCGGTTCTCATAATAATTTTGCACACCGCAGCGCTGCACATTTTGCAGTTGGCTTTGGGGTGCGCCTTCAATTTGATCGCCTACGATGGCGCCGCCCATGAGCCCGATCATCGTGGCGGCCGCTTTGCCACTGCCGCCCCCAATGGCATTGCCCATGGCCCCGCCTGCAATGGCACCGATCAAGGCGCCCGCACCTGATTTTTGCTGCTGCACGGCCACTGTCTCCGTGGTACACACCTGCCGAGGCACGCCGATTTGTTGAATGACGGGCGTGGAGGAAATAACCCGGCCGACTTCCTGTGCCCCAACCAAGGCGCTACCCAGTAAAGCGGGGATTAAAAGGAGCACTTTCTTCATGATTCTTACTTTCTTCATATTTGCAGTTCAACAATGATGGCATTTCGAGTCTGCCATTCGGTTGAAGTTCAGTGAAGCGTTGGTAAAGTTTAAAGAGGTCTGCAAGTTAATATCTCCGCATGGACATGATTGACCCCCTTCCGCGTGACGCCCAGAGCATTCTTGAGCTGGCGGCGCGCTCCATGTTTGACCTTTTTGCCAATGCCAGCGAGGGCATGCTGCTGGTGGACCGTCAAGCCCGAGTGGTCTGGATCAATGACCAATACAAACGGTATTTGCCCGCTTTGGGCTTTGAACGTGTAGAAGATTTTGTCGGACACCCGGTGGACAGCGTGGTGCAAAACACCCAAATGCACAAGGTGCTGGAGACAGGCAAACCGATCTTGATCGATTTACTCACCAACCGGGCAGGCACCTTTGTGGTCACTCGAATTCCCTTGCGCGACAGCCAAGGTGAGGTCATTGGGGCCTTGGGCATTGTTTTGTTTGACCACGCCGAGACCAATTTGCAGCCTTTGGTAGGTAAGTTTTCCCTACTGCAGCGCGACTTGGATGATGCCCGGCGCGAGTTGGCCAGTCAGCGCATCAGTCTGCGCCAAACCCAGCGCGGCGGGCAGGGCAGCGGTTTGCGGCAATCCCGCTACACCTTTGCCAGCTTTGTCGGGGCCAGTCCGGCGGCGGTGGAGGTCAAGCGCCAAGCCCGTCGGGCGGCCCAGTCGTCAAGCCCTGTTTTGTTGCTGGGTGAAACCGGGACCGGCAAGGAGCTGCTGGCCCACGCCATTCATGCGGCTTCAAATCGGGCCGATCAGGCGTTTGTCAGCATCAATATTGCCGCCGTGCCAGACACCCTGCTGGAGGCTGAATTTTTTGGTGTGGCACCGGGTGCTTTCACGGGCGCAGACCCGAAAGGGCGGGAGGGCAAATTCAGATTGGCCCACGGCGGAACCCTTTTTCTTGATGAAATTGGCGATATGCCTCTGAGCTTGCAGGCCAAACTGCTGCGCGCCCTGCAAGAAGGAGAGATTGAGCCGCTGGGATCGAACCAGTTGTTGCCCTTTGATGCCCGTGTGATTGCCGCCACCTCGCGTGACCTGGGTCAGTTGGTGAGAGACGGCAACTTTCGGGAAGACTTGTTTTACCGTTTGAACGTGCTGCCCATTCGGGTGCCGCCGCTGCGCGAGCGGGTTCAGGATATTCCCGCGCTGGTCGAGGTGCTCGGAGACGACATGGCGATGCGCAGCGGTGGGCAACCCCCCGAGCTCAGCCCCGAAGCGTTTGCCTTGTTGTCCGTCCAAAGCTGGCGCGGCAACATCCGTGAACTGCGCAACGTGCTGGAGCAAGCCACGATGCGCAGTGACTCGCATCAAATTTTGCCCGCGCACCTGGAAGCGGTGTTGCGGGAGTCTGGCGTAGCGCCTTGGGTGCCTGTGCTGCCGGGCACAGCGATGATGACCTTGCCGGTGTTAGCGGCACCCAGCGCTGCAGATCTGGTTCGTCCCTTGTCCGAGCAAGTGGCGGAACTTGAAGGCCGAGCCATTGCGGCCGCTCTGCAAGTGGCTAAAGGCAACAAGGTGGCCGCAGCCAAAATGCTGGGTATTTCTCGTGCAACCTTGTACGCGCGCTTGGTTTGATGTGTATTAAATACATACACTATGCTTTATTTTTAGTCACTAAAAATGACTGGAAATAATACATGCTGCTTTGATAAAGATATTTTTCTAAGTAAATCAACAGCTTGCGAATTGGCATGCTTGCTGCGTAGTCCCTTTCACCAAATTCAATAACAGGAGTCATCCATGTACCGTCGTACCTTGTTTTCACGTACCGCCATTGGCTTTGCCGTTCTGGCCAGCACCTTGTCCGCAGGTTTTGCGCTTGCCCAAAGCAAAGAAATCAAAATTGCCCACATTTACAGCAAGACCGGCCCACTGGAAGCCTACGGCAAGCAAACCGCCACCGGTTTTATGATGGGGCTGGACTACGCCACCGGCGGCACCATGTTGGTGGCTGGCAAAAAATTGGTCGTGATTGAAAAAGACGACCAAGGCAAGCCCGATCTCGGTAAGAGCTTGCTGGCTGCCGCCTATGGCGACGACAAAGTGGACCTGGCAGTGGGCCCCACCGCCTCACCCGTCGCGCTGGCCATGTTGCCCGTGGCTGAAGAATACAAAAAGATTTTGATGGTAGAGCCCGCTGTAGCCGACTCCATCACGGGCGAGAAGTGGAATAAATACATCTTCCGCACCGGGCGCAACAGCTCCCAAGACGCCATCTCCAATGCCGTGGCGATGGACAAGGCGGGCATCACCATTGCCACCCTGGCGCAAGATTCTGCGTTTGGCCGCGACGGCGTGAAGGCGTTTAAAGAGTCGATCAAAAAAGCCAAGCTGGTGCATGAGGAGTTCTTGCCACCTGCCACCACCGACTTCACGGCCGGTGCCCAACGCCTGATCGACAAGCTCAAAGACCAACCCGGTCGCAAAGTCATTTTCATCATCTGGGCCGGCGGTAACCCGTTCAAGATTGCCGATATGGACTTGAAGCGCTATGGCATTGAGATTGCCACCGGCGGTAATATTTTGCCCGCCATGGTCGCCTACAAACAGTTCCCCGGCATGGAAGGCGCTGCGTATTATTACTTTGGCATGCCTAAAAACCCGATCAACGATGCCATGGTGGCCCAGCACTACCAGCAGTTCAAAACACCGCCTGACTTCTTTACGGCAGGTGGATTTTCAGCGGCAATGGCGGTGGTCACGGCACTCAAAAAATCCAATGGCGATGCCAGCGCCAACACGCTGATCAAAACCATGGAAGGCATGAGTTTCGATACGCCCAAGGGCAAGATGACCTTCCGCAAGGAAGACCACCAGGCCATGCAAAGCATGTTCCATTTCAAGATCAAGATCGACCCAGCGTTTGCCTGGGGCGTGCCTGAACTCGTGCGCGAGATCAAGGCCGAAGAAATGCAAATTCCGATTCGCAACAAGCGCTGATCGGACCACCATGCTGGAGACGAAAGGTCTCACGGTCCGCTTTGGCGGACACGTGGCGGTGAATGCTGTCAGCTGCGCTTTCAAGCCCGGCACGCTGACCGCCATTGTGGGCCCCAACGGGGCGGGCAAGACGACGTATTTCAACCTGATCTCGGGGCAGATCAAGGCCACAGCCGGAGAGGTTTTTCTCAACGGCACCAGTCTGGCGGGCTTGAGCCCATCGGCCCGAACCCGGGCTGGTTTGGGGCGGGCCTTTCAGTTGACCAACCTGTTTCCTAACCTGACGGTGCTGGAAAACGTGCGCCTGGCGGTGCAGGCGGCGCGTTCGGGTGCGCACCTGCGCGGCTTAAACCTATGGAGCATCTGGAGCGACCACAAGGCGCTGACCCTGTTGGCCGAAGAGGTGTTGGAGGCGGTGGCCATGAACGACAAGCAAAACCTGCTGGTGGCCAGTTTGCCCCACGGCGACCAGCGCAAACTTGAAGTCGCCTTGCTGATGGCGCTGGAGCCCGATGTGTTCATGTTTGACGAGCCCACCGCCGGTATGAGCGCCGACGAAGCGCCCGTGATTCTTGATTTGATCCGCAAACTCAAGGACGACAAAAGAAAAACCATCCTCTTGGTGGAGCACAAAATGGACGTAGTGCGCGAACTGGCCGACCGCATCATCGTGCTGCACAACGGTTGCCTGGTGGCCGATGGCGAACCCGCCACCGTGATCGCCTTGCCCATCGTGCAAGAGGCCTACCTAGGCGTTGCGCCTGTGGATGCAAGGGACGCTGCATGAGTGATGTTTTATTAAAACTCGAAGGCGTTCACACCCATATTGGCGCGTACCACATCCTGCACGGGGTGGACCTAGTGGTGCCCCGCGGGCAACTCACCTTGCTGTTGGGGCGCAATGGCGCTGGCAAAACCACCACGCTGCGCACCATCATGGGTTTGTGGCATGCCAGCCAAGGTCGTCTGCACTTCGGTGCCCAAGACATCACCGCGCTCAACACGCCGGAAATTGCCGGCCTCAATATTGCCTACGTGCCCGAGAACATGGGTATTTTTTCCGACCTCACGGTCAAAGAAAACATGTTGCTGGCGGCCCGAAAAGCGCAGCGCGCCAGCCAGATGGACGAGGCGCGTCTGCAGTGGATTTTTTCGTTGTTTCCCGCTGTTGAGAAGTTCTGGAACCACCCGGCGGGCAAGCTCTCGGGGGGGCAAAAGCAGATGCTGGCGGTGGCGCGTGCCATTGTGGAGCCGCGTGAGCTGCTGATTGTGGACGAGCCCAGCAAAGGCCTGGCCCCCGCCATCATCAACAACATGATCGACGCCTTTGCCCAGCTCAAGGCCACCGGCACCACGATTTTGCTGGTCGAGCAAAACATCAATTTTGCCAAGCGCCTGGGGGACCAGGTGGCGGTGATGGACAACGGACGCGTGGTGCACGCGGGCACGATGGCGGCCTTGGCCGAAGACGAAGCGTTGCAGCGATCGCTGCTGGGGCTGGCTTTATGAAAAACACAGACTTTGACTGGAAGCCGCTGGCGCTGGTGCCTTTGCTGGCGCTCTTGGTGCTGCCCTTTATCGGCTCGCCCTCCACCTGGCTCACGCTCACCGTGGCGGGCTTGGCCATGGGCATGATTATTTTTGTGATTGCCTCGGGGCTGACCCTGGTTTTTGGCCTGATGGACGTGCTCAACTTTGGCCACGGGGTGTTCATTGCCCTGGGCGCCTTTGTGGCCACCACGGTGCTGGGCCTGATGGGGGACTGGACCGGCTCGCAAGACCTTTGGCGCAATTTGGTGGCCGTATTTCCCGCCATGTTGGTGGCGATGGCGGTGTCGGGCGCTTTGGGCTTGGCGTTTGAACGCTTCATTGTGCGGCCCGTATATGGCCAGCATTTGAAGCAAATTTTGATCACCATGGGCGGCATGATCATTGGCGAAGAGCTCATCAAAGTGATCTGGGGCCCTGCGCAGATTGCTTTGCCCCTGCCTGAAGGTTTGCGCGGTTCCTTGCTGATTGGCGATGCCGCCATTGAAAAATACCGGTTGCTTGCGGTGGCGGTGGGGCTGGTGGTGTTTGCGCTGCTGGCCTGGACGCTGGGCCGCACCAAGATTGGCTTGTTGATTCGCGCAGGCGTCCAGGACCGCGAAATGGTGGAGTCGCTGGGCTACCGCATCAAGCGCCTCTTTGTGGGCGTGTTTGTGGCGGGCAGTGCTCTGGCCGGTCTGGGCGGCGTGATGTGGGGCCTGTACCAACAAAACGTGACGCCACAAATTGGCGCGCAGGTGAACGTGCTGATCTTTATCGTCATCATCATCGGCGGGCTGGGCTCCACCGGGGGTGCCTTGATCGGTGCTTTGCTGGTGGGCCTGATGGCCAACTACACCGGTTTTTTGCTGCCCAAAGTAGCGCTGTTTTCGAACATTGCGTTGATGGTGGCGATTTTGCTGTGGCGTCCGCAGGGGGTTTACCCCGTGGCCAAGCGCTGAAATGGGCTTAAACATGCTAACCCGACTTCTCTCCAACGACTTTCCCCGCAGCCGCGTGCTGGCGCTTTTGCTGGTGCTGCTGCTGATCGCACTGGCGGGGGCACCGTTTATTTTCCCCGGCGTTAAAGCGCTGAATGTGGCAGCCAAGGTTCTGGTGTTCATTGTGCTGGTGGCCAGTTTTGACCTGCTGCTGGGCTTTACCGGCATCGTCAGTTTTGCCCACACCATGTTTTTTGGTATTGGCGCTTATGGCATCGCGGTGGCTACCACGCGCCTGGGCCCAACCTGGGAGGCGCTGGGTGTGGGGCTGCTGGGTTCCTTGGCGCTGTCTTTTGTGCTGGCGCTGGCGGTTGGCTTGTTTTCACTGCGGGTGCGGGCGATCTTTTTTGCCATGATTACCCTGGCCGTGGCCTCGGCTTTTTTAACGCTGGCCTCGCAACTGTCCGACATCACCGGTGGTGAAGATGGTCTAAGTTTCAAAGTGCCCGAGATCTTGTCGCCTAGTTATGAATTCAGCGACACCCCGTTTCTAGGCGTCTCGCTGGATGGCCGTTTGCTCACCTATTACCTGTTGTTTGTGGCGGCGCTGGTGCTCTTGCTCGCCTTGCTGCGCATCGTCAATTCGCCGTTTGGCCGGGTGCTGCAAGCCATTCGTGAAAACGAATTTAGGGCAGAGGCGATTGGCTACCGCGTGGTGGTTTACCGCACCACGTCGAGCATTTTGTCGGCGCTGTTTGCCTGTCTGGCCGGTGCCATGCTGGCGCTCTGGTTGCGCTACAACGGGCCGGACACCTCGCTCTCGTTTGAGATCATGATGGACGTGCTGCTGATGGTGGTCATTGGCGGCATGGGCACGATTTACGGCGCGGCCATTGGGGCGGCGTTGTTCATGGTGGCGCAAAGTTACCTGCAGGATTTACTTCGCCTGGGCAGCGAAGCCGCATCCAGTTGGCCGTTGCTGTCGCAGCTTTTGTCGCCAGACCGCTGGTTGCTTTGGTTGGGCGTTTTGTTTGTGCTCTCGGTTTATTATTTTCCAACCGGTGTGGTGGGCCGACTGCGTACCAGTGCGGCAGGAGGCAAGGCATGACCTTCAGTTCCAATTACCTGACCTGTGCAGGCTACGAGATCCATTACACCGACTGGCCGGCCAACCCAGGCGCTGCTGAACGTGGCACGGTCATCGCCTGGCATGGTTTGGCCCGTACCGGGCGCGACATGGATGAGTTGGCCGGGCACTTGAGCCAGCGTGGCTACCGCGTCATCTGCCCGGATACCCTGGGCCGGGGCCTGAGCCAGTGGAGCGCGAACCCCGCCACCGAGTATTGCCTGGCGTTTTATGCCCGCATCGCCCGCGAATTGATTGACCAACTCGGCCTTGAGCAGTTTCACTGGGTGGGCACCTCCATGGGCGGCTCGATTGGCACGGTGTGCGCCTCGGGCCTGCTGGAGCCCACGCTTAAAGGCCGCCTATTGAGCCTGACGCTCAACGACAACGCGCCCGAATTAGCGCAGGCGGCCATTGAGCGCATCAAGTCATACGCGGGCAGTCCACCGGCGTTTGCCACCGTGCGCGAGTTGGAGAACTTCTTTCGCCAAGTCTATAAGCCGTACGGGTTTTTGACCGATGCGCAATGGCGCCGTTTAACTGAGACCTCCACCCGGCGCCTGCCCGATGGTCGCGTCACGCCGCACTACGACCCGGCTATGGTTCAGCAGTTCATCAGCCACCCTGATGACTATTCCATTTGGCCGCACTTTGACGCGCTAGTCCTACCGGTGCTGTGTTTGCGTGGCGCTGCCTCTGATTTGGTTTTGCCCGAGACCACGCAAGCCATGACACAGCGCGGCCCTGGACTTTTGGGTTGCTTGCAAGTGGTAGAGGTTGCAGGCTGCGGCCATGCCCCGGCGCTGAACGTGCCTGAGCAACTCAATCTGATCACGGACTTCATCGCCGCCGCTACTCATCTGCTTTAGCTTGCTACAAATTTAGTAGCTGGTTAAGCAAGTTTTGCGGTGCCTATGGCTTGATTTCTTATAAAAATCTGTTGGGGATGTGGGCGCTGTCCTGAGGCGTCCTGACATGTGTCCGTCACAGTGCAAAATAGCATCCATGAAAACACCCCCCAGATTACAAACTTTGGTTGAAGAAGGCCTGATCGACACGGTGGTTCGCCAGTTGATGAGTGGCAAAGAGGCCATGGTGTATGTGGTGCGCTGCGGTGAAGAGACTCGCTGCGCCAAAATTTACAAAGAAGCCACCAACCGCAGCTTTCGCCAGGCGGTGGACTACACCGAAAACCGCAAGGTCAAAAACTCGCGCCAAGCCCGCGCCATGGCCAAAGGCTCCAAATTTGGCCGCGAAGCGCAAGAGGCCGCCTGGCAAAGTGCCGAGGTCGATGCGCTTTACCGACTGGCCGATGCCGGTGTGCGTGTGCCCAAGCCCTACAACTTTTTTGAGGGCGTGCTCTTGATGGAGCTCGTGACCGATGCCCACGGCGACGCCGCACCCCGCCTGAACGATGTCGCCTTTACGCCCGAAGAAGCCCTGGGCCACCACGCCATGCTTATTAAACAAGTGGTGCGCATGCTGTGCGCCGGCGTGGTCCACGGGGATTTGTCTGAGTTCAATATCTTGCTGGCCGAGGACGGTCCGGTCATCATCGACCTGCCGCAAGCCGTGGACGCCGCCGGTAACAACCACGCCAAACGCATGCTGCTGCGCGATGTGGACAACCTGCGCGGCTTCTTTGGCCAGTTTGCCCCCGAGCTTTTAAAAACCGACTTTGGACTTGAAATTTGGGAGCTGTACCAACGCGGCGCGCTCGACAACGACGCAGCCCTGACCGGCCGCTTTGTGCGCCAGACCGGCACGGTGGACGTGGGCGGCCTCATGCGCGAGATTGACGACGCCCGCGCCGAGGACGCGGCCCGCCGCCTGCGCATGCAGACAGCGCCTTAAAGGAAATTTATGAAATTGAAGATGGCTAAAAACTCCCTGTTTGCGGTGCTGCTGCGCTCACCGTGGTGGATGAGTGTGGCGCTGGTGGGGGTCTTTGTGATGGCCTCCATCGCTTTATTGCCCCCGCAGTACGTGGGTTTTGGCGTGATGGGCGGCTTGCCTTTTTTGGTGATTGCGGTCATGGCTGCCTGGCGGCAGTGGCACGCGCCCGACCCAGCCAAGGTGGCGCAAGCACTGGAGTTGGCGGGTTCTATGTCCTGGAAAGACTTCTCAAAACAGGTGGAGCAAGGCTTTGAGCGCCAAGGCTACGCGGTGACTCGTCTGAGTGGTGGCGCGGCTGATTTTCAATTGACCAAAGCCGAACGCATCACGCTGGTCAGTTGCAAACGCTGGAAAGCCGCCAGCCAAGGCGTGGACACCCTGCGTGACTTGTCCGCAGCCAAAGATGCCCAAGGCGCCCAGCACGCCATGCTCATCAGCTTGGGTGCTGTCACCGCGCAAGCCAGCCGCTACGCGCAAGAGCAAAGTCTTTTCCTGATGACGGAGCTCGAACTGGCGCAACTGCTCACGCCTTGAGGCTAACGTATCGTATTGAGACGGCGTGAGGCTTGGGGGTCAGATCCCAATTCAGGACAATATTATTTCCGGCGATACACAAGCAAGAACGAAATTGGGCTCTGACCCCCGAGCCGCCCCCGCCGGAGAAGTCGCCCATCGTTGCGGGCCAGTCACCGCTGCGGGCCGCTGATTGGGGGGCGGAGCCCCCTGTTCGTCACTGGTTGCCAGTCAAAAGTCATAGATCGCCGCGCTACGCTCGCGAAGACGGGTCTTGGTTTGGGTCTGCAATTGCGTGACTTTCATCAAGTGATCGGGGCTAGTCGCATTTCATAATTTCTCTGGCACAAGCAGCCCTTCGTTGCTTGATGACTTCTGCCTGAGGAAAAGCATGATGTTTGCAGGGGAGCACGACATTGAACGCGCGGTGGCTGAGCTGGCCAGTCGCTTGCCCGACGCTTTGCGTCCGCTGGCGCGGGTGGCTTTTGACTACCGCTGGTCGTGGGCTGAGGATGGTCCGGCCATGTTTGAGTCGATCGACCCCGAACGTTGGGCGCGTTGTGGCCACAACCCCAGGCGCTTGCTGACAGAAACCCCCGACTCCATGTTGGTGCGCGCAGCCGACAACGCCGGGTTTACCGGTTGGGTGGAGCGCATTGCGGCTGAATTGGCCTTTCACCGGGCCAGACCTTGGCCTGCGGGTCCCATCAGCCCTGAACACCCCGTGGCCTTTTGCAGCTGTGAGTTTGGCATTCATGGCTCCCTGCCTATTTATGCCGGCGGCTTGGGTATTTTGGCGGGCGACTTTTTAAAAGAAGCCTCGGATCTGGCCTTGCCAATGGTCGGCGTTGGCCTGATGTACCGATCGGGCTATTTCCATCAGCGCATCGACGTGACGGGCTACCAGCATGAATACTGGGTGGACGCTGACCCCGAGCGCCTGCCCTGTGTGAAGGTCACCGGGGATGACGGCCGCCCAGTCAGTATTTGTGTGCCTGTTAACGAGGAAGACGTCACGGTGCACATCTGGCGGGTGGACGTGGGGCGTGTGCCGCTGTACCTGCTCGATACCGACCTGCCCGAAAACAGCCAGGTGGGGCGCTGGATTACCTCTCGCCTCTACGACAGCACGCGGGCCATTCGGCTGGCGCAATACGCGGTTTTGGGCGTGGGCGGCGTGCGCGCCTTGCAAGCTTTGGGCATCAGTCCCGGGGTTTACCACCTGAATGAAGGCCACTCGGCGCTGGGTGTTTTTGAGTTGTTTAAGCAGGTTCAAGCGCAGTCCGCCTTAAGCAGTGGCGAGAGCAGCACCCACGAGGCATGGCAAAAAGTGCGCGAACAAGTGGTGTTCACCACCCACACCCCGGTGCCCGCTGGCAATGAAACCTACCAGCGCGCCGAAGTGCTGGAGATGCTGGGCCGTATTGCCGATTTGGCGGCCGACCGCGAGCAATTTTTGGCCATGGGCCGCCTGGACCCCCATAACGCCGGACAGCCGATGGGCTTGACCGCGCTGGCCCTGCGAACAAGCCGCCACGCCAACGCCGTGAGCCAGCGCCACGGGCAGGTGGCCCGCGCCATGTGGCAGCCGCTGTTTCCGGGCTGCTCGCTTGAGCAGGTGCCCATCTCGCATATCACCAACGGCGTGCATGTGCCCACCTGGCTCCACGGCCCCATGCGCCAGTTGCTCGACCGCTATTTGGGCGAGGCTTGGTTGACCCGTGCTGACGAGTCTGCCACCTGGGCGCCTGTGCTGGAAATTCCCGCTGGCGAGTTGTGGGCGGCCCGCTGTGCCGCGCGTCGGCAATTGGTCGACATGATCGCCCACCGCGCCACCAGCGACCGGCTGCGTCGGGGTGAACCGCTGGATTACGCCAAGGCCCCCAGCAGCGGTTTCGACCCCGACCGCCTCACCATCGGCTTCGCCCGGCGACTGGCCACCTACAAGCGCCTGCACCTGGTGTCCCTCTTGCCCGAGCGGGCGCTGGCCTTAATTGGGGGCCCGCGTCCGGTGCAGTTTGTTTTTGCCGGCAAGGCCCACCCCAACGATATGGACGCCAAAGAGGTGGTGCGCCAGGTGTTTGCCCTCAAACGCGCGCCTAGCGTGGCGGGGAGGGCGGCCTTTTTGGAGGACTACGACATTCCCTTGGCGGGGCAGTTGGTGGGGGGCTGCGATGTGTGGGTCAATCTGCCGCGTCCGCCCTTTGAAGCCAGCGGCACCAGCGGCATGAAGTCTTGTTTGGGCGGTGGGCTGCAACTCTCGGTGCTGGACGGCTGGTGGGCCGAGGCCTATGACGGCAGCAACGGCTGGGCCATCAACAGTGATGTGAATGCCGACCCCGGCGGCGACCCCTTGGTGCAAGACCAGCGCGATTCGCGCGCGCTGTTTGACCTGTTGGAGCATGAAGTCGTTCCGATGTTTCATGAGCGTGATGCCGAGGGCGTACCTCAGCGCTGGGTGGCCATGATGCGCCAAAGCCTCATTACCCATGGCCCGCGCTTCAGTGCAAGCCGGATGGTGAAAGACTATATTTCTCAGGTCTATACCCGCTAAAACCGAAGGTCTACGTTCAACTTTGCGGGGGCTTTACAGTGAGCCGATAAGATCAAAAAATTTCGGGTGCAAGCCCTCTTGACAGGGAACCCCATGAACCAAAAGTTGAAGAAGTTTTTCATGCGCTCTGGCGCCGAACGGCTGGGGCCGGGTTTGATCACCGGGGCGGCCGATGACGACCCCAGCGGCATCGCCACTTATTCGCAAGCCGGTGCGCAGTTTGGTTTTTCCATGTTGTGGACGGTGGTCTTCACGCTGCCGCTGATGGTGGCGATTCAAATGGTGAGCGCGCGCATCGGTTTTGTGACCGGGCGCGGCCTCGCAGCCAATATCAAGACGGCCTTTCCCCGCCCGGTGCTGCTGGCCGTGGTGGGCATGTTGTTGGTGGCCAACACGCTCAACGTGGCGGCAGACATTGCCGCCATGGCCGAGGCGCTGCGCCTGTTGGTGGGTGGGTCGGCGCATATTTATGCCGTCACCTTTGGGCTCTTGTGCTTGGTGTTACAGGTGTTCCTCCCTTATGCCTCCTATGTGCGCTGGCTCAAATGGTTGACTTTGTCGTTGCTGTCTTACGTGGCGGTGGTCTTTACCCTTCATGTCGATTGGCTGGAGGTGGCGCGTCAAATTGTTGATCCTCAGTTACCCGGCGGCCACGA
This sequence comes from Comamonadaceae bacterium, assembly GCA_947372745.1. GTDB lineage: Bacteria > Pseudomonadota > Gammaproteobacteria > Burkholderiales > Burkholderiaceae_C > Rhodoferax. The sequence continues at coordinate 85,471 of CANBUY010000004.1, forward strand.
CATGTTGCTGACCGTGGTGGCCGTTTTTGGCACCACCATCAGCCCGTATTTATTCTTCTGGCAAGCCGGGCAGGAGATGGAGGACGTCAACGCCGGGGTCGGCTTGCCCCATTCCCGCGTGCAGGTGCGCCGGCACTTGAAACGCATCAAAATGGACACCGTGATTGGCATGGCCTTTTCAAACCTGATTGCCTTCTTCATTATTTTGAGCACTGCTGTCACTCTGCACGCAGCGGGTATCAAGGATATTCAGACCTCGGCCCAAGCCGCCGAGGCGCTCAGACCTTTGGCCGGAGAGCTGACCTTTTTGCTCTTCAGTCTGGGCATCATCGGCACGGGCATGCTGGCGGTGCCGGTACTGGCGGGCTCTGCCGCCTATGCGGTGGCTGAGGTGGCGGGTTGGCGGGGTAGCTTGAGCCTGCGCCTCGACAAGGGCGAGGGGCGCGGTTTTTATGGCGTCATCATGGCGGCTACCTTGGGTGGCGTAGCTTTGTGCTTTATGCCGATCGACCCGGTTCGGGTGCTGTTTTGGTCCGCCGTGTTGAATGGCGTCATTGCCGTGCCCATCATGGCGGTCATGATGCTGCTGGCCTCGCGCGCCTCCACCATGGGCGAGCATGTGGTGGGGCGTGGTTTGCGCTGGCTGGGTTGGGGGGCGACCGGCGTGATGGGGGCCACTGTCATCGCGATGCTGTTGACCACCTGAGTGAGGGTTTAGGATGGGGGCGTCTCCCACTTAATTTTCACCAGGAACCCAGGTCAATGAATTGGAAAAAATGGCCCTTTGTGCAGCAAATTCATTCGCGCCCGCGCTTGTTTTTTGCCCTCATCCTCGGTGTTGGCCTCTACCTGGCATTGCCCTCGCTCTTGCTAGTGGGTGACACCACCCGTTTTCTCCTGAGTTGGAATGCGGCGGTGGGCCTGTACCTGTTGCTGGCAGGCTTCATGATGGCGCAGTCGTCACCTGAAAAGATCAGGCGCCGCGCCCTGCATCAGGACGATGGCCGCAAGACCGTGTTGGTGCTGGTGGTCTTGACCGCCATGGCTAGTTTGCTGGCGATTGTGGACGAACTCTCGGTGGTCAAGAACCTCAGCGGCAACGTGCGGATGGGGCATATCGCTTTAACCGCGCTCACGGTGGTGACGTCCTGGCTCTTTACGCACCTGATGTTTGCCATCCACTACGCGCACGACTATTACCTCAACCTGAGCCGCCAGCAGCCCACCGGGTTGGTTTTCCCCGGGGACGAGGCGCCCGACTATGGCGACTTTTTGTACTTTGCCGGGGTCATCGGCACCTCGGGGCAAACGGCTGACGTGTCCATCACCACCCGCGCCATGCGCCGCACCAGTCTGGCGCACTGCGTGCTGTCGTTCTTCTTCAACGCCGCCGTGCTGGCCTTCACCATCAATATTGCGGCCAGTTTGCTATAGTCAAATTTGATAGCTGGTTAAGCATGTATTTAAAGGGCTTGAGGTAAATTTAATATAAATTTTCTCAGTGCTTGGCGCCCAAGGCCAGCGCTGCTGCGCGGGAGGCCGCCAAGGCCGCCGACTGCCCGCCGCCTTGGGTGGGCCAGCCAGATAAGTGTTGCTCGGTGATGTCGCCCAGCGCGTTGATCCAGGCGGCATCATCGTTTAGGCAGGCAATGTAGTTGAAGGCCTGGCCGCCTGCATGCAAAAACGCTTCGCGCGCTTCCATGTTGATTTCTTCCAGCGTCTCCAGACAGTCGCTGGTGAAGCCCGGGCACACCACATCCACCCGCTTGACACCGGCTTTGCCCAGCTCGATGAGGGTGGGCTCGGTGTAGGGCTCCAGCCATTTGGCGCGGCCCAGGCGGGATTGAAACGTCACCTTAAACTGGTCTTTGCGCAAGCCCAGTTGCTCAGCCAGCAGGCGCGCCGTCTTGTAGCATTCGCAGTGGTAGGGGTC
>CANBUY010000005.1 GCA_947372745.1 Comamonadaceae bacterium
GGGCGTGCCCACGACGCGGCCATACCAGGCCACTGCGGCCTTGACTGGGCCGTGCGCGGCGTACAACCAGGCCATGCGCCCACCCCAACAAAAACCGGTAATGGCTACTTTATCGAGGTTGCCCCCATGCGCGCCGGCCCATTTCACGGCGCCGTCCAGATCGGCCATGGCTTGCGCGTCAGGCACTTTGGCGACCACTTCGCTCATGAGTTTGCTAATTTCGCCATAGGACTGGGGGTCGCCTTGACGCGCAAAAAGCTCGGGCGCAACAGCGAGGTAGCCCGCTTTGGCAAAGCGGCGGCAGGTATCGGCAATGTATTCATGCACGCCAAAAATCTCGGAGACCACCAGCACCACTGGCAGGTTGGCGCCTCCGGCAGGTGCGGCAAAGTAAGCCGGCACCTTGAAGCCATTGACCTCAAAATTCATCTCCCCGGCTTGAAGCCCTTCAGCCGAGGTTTTGATCGCCGTTTGCGCCATGATGGGCAAGGTGGCCGCCGCGTAGCCCACACCCAGCGCCACTTTGAGTGCGGTGCGGCGCGAAGCGCCCTGCTCGGTACTTTGACCGGGCAACAGCGAGTTGAATTCGTCTTTTTGATGGGCTTTCAACATGGAGCGTCCTCTGGGTTTGAATTTAAAAAAATAGTCCAAGCTATTTTGTGCAAAATTGCCGGGCTGCAACCGTTCAGCCCTCAAGAAACCCTCAAGTTTTAACGGAATTTGGCGCGAAACATCAGAGCCACAAGGCACGGTAGTGGCCTTGGGGGTCGTGGTCTTGGGTTTGTTTTTGGGGGTTAAAGCGCCGCCCGCCGCGTGGATCGGTGCCCCGGCCCGCAATATAGAGCCAGTTGCCTTGGTTGCTGTAAATGTCAAAGTCCAGCAACTGAGACTCAAACCAGGCCGCCCCAGCGCGCCAATCACCGTGCAAGTCGTGGATCAGGTAACTGGCCACCACCTGGCGCAGGCGGTTGGAAAGGTAGCCGGTCGCCTTGAGTTCGCGCATGCCAGCATCCACCAAGGGCTCGCCCGTCTCCCCTTGGCACCACCGGTTAAAGCCACCGGGTTTGTGCAGGGTCGGCGCCAAGGCCTGAGAGGCATGCGCCAGCCCCCGCTCACGGTAAAGCCGCACGCCATATTTCAGATGCAAAAAACGAAAGTAGTCGCGCCACAGCAGCTCAAACCAGAGCCAATAAGTGCCGTCATTGGCGCCTGCTTCAAGCTCAAATTGTTTAAGCGCCGCATAAGCCGTGCGCGCCGACAAGGCCCCACTGGCCAGCCAGGGTGAGAACTTGCTGGAGTAATCGGTGCCGCTCAAGCCATTGCGGGTGGCTTTGTAGGTGTGGGCCAATTTGCGGTCAAAGTAGCGCGACAGGTGCCGCTTTGCCGCGCCCTCGCCACCTGAAAATTCAGGGGCATGGTAGGGGAATGACGACCTGTCATCGGACATGCAAGGCTCGTTATGAGACGCATTCGAGCGCCAACTGGCCAGACGAGCCGCCCACTCTGGCGAGGCTGCGGGCAGGCTAGGCACATGACTTGCGCGGGGCAAAGCCGCCGGCGGCCATACACCCGCGCGCTCCACAGCTTGGCGAAACGAAGTGAACAGTTCGGGCAACTGATCAGCGGAAAACGGTAAATCAGCGGGGTCAAGCAAACTGGACTGCCAGAGGCTATCAACTGACAGACCCGCCGCTTGCATCGCCACCACTTGCGCCTCTTCTTCAGGGGCGGCGATGGTTTCACACAGCACTCGGGTCGTTCCCAGAAGACGCGCCAGCTCAGGCAAAACGTCTTGCGCACGCCCTTGAACCTCAATCAACTCGCTGCCCATGGCGCGCAGTTGCCCGGACAAATCGGCCAGGCTTTGCGCCAAGAACTGGCGGCGGTGCGGCCCCACCCGCTCAAACCCCCAAGGCGTCACCGCTGAAGCCTGCGGGGCGTGGCAAAACACCGGCACCAAATGGGTAGCTTGGCTGCAGGCGCGTGCAAAGGCGGGGTTATCTTGCAAGCGCAGGTCGTTGCGAAACCAGTAAATCAGGCAGGTCATGGGGTTTTATGGCTCAAAAATTTAAAATTCAAGGCCCAGCTGGGTAGTTGATGCGCTGGGGTTTTTAGACGCACCGCCCCGCTTGGGTTGGGGTGTCATGCGCTTTCTGGAGCCATGCTTCTCCACAATGACCGATTTGGCGGCGCGCACCTCAGGCAAGGCTTTCAGTGCAAAAAGCCGCGCTTTGGCCTGCCGGGTCGCCACATCCAGGTCCACCAGCGGCTGGGGAATGTCGCCAGGCAGCAGGCCGTAATGCGCTTGCAGGTCAGGCGGCATGCGCCAGGGCTCAAACAACCAGGCATCGGGCACCTTGCGCAGCGCAGGCAACCAGCGCCGCACAAAATGGCCGTGGGGGTCATGGTCGCGGGCTTGCTTGATGGGGTTGTAAACCCGGGGAATGTTGATGCCGGTGGTGCCCGACTGCATTTGCATCTGGCTCCAATGAATACCGGGCTCGTAGTCCAAAAACTGCCGCGCCAGCCACTGCCCCACGGGCTGCCAATGCAGCCACAGCGGGTAAGCCGCCACCGACACCAGCATGGCCCGCATCCTAAAATTAATCCACCCAGTCTCGCGCAGCATGGCCACGCAGGCATCCACCATTGGCCAACCGGTGCGCCCTGCTACCAGCGCCTCAAAGTGGGCGGCGTTCCATTCGGCCTCACGCAGGCCGTCATAGCCCCGGTGCACATTACGCCATTCCAGTTCAGGCTCGCTCTCCAACTTCTGAATGAAATGGCAATGCCAATGCAGGCGGCTCATGAAGGCGGCCAAGCCCTTTTTTTGCTGCACGGCCTCAGCGGGCAAACGGCCATATTGCCGCAGAGTCGCTTGCACAATTTCACGCAGGCTCAGGCAACCGTAGGCCAAATAGGGGGAGAGCCTTGAACAGGCCGAGGGGGCTGACAAGGGCGAAGAAATACCACCCCGGTACTGGCCACTGCGGTCCTGCAAAAAGCTCTGTAGCACGGACAAACCCAAACGCCGCCCGCCGCGCTGGCGCTGCGGTGGGCTGGCTAAATTCAATCCTAAATCCTGGGCGCTGGGCAGCGCGGGCTCGCGCCAGGGCATGGGGGAAAAAGACGGAGGACCCAAGTCAGGCACCGGCAAACAAGGCTGCTCGACGTGGGCATCCCAGCACCCTTTCCAGAGATTGCGATTTTTAAGGCGCCGCACCACACCAAACTGGGGGCTTTCATGCCAGACGACCCCTCGACTGGCACACCAGCGGGCGACCGCTTGGTCACGTTTGAAGGTGAGTGCGTTGCCGGTTTCCTCATGCGAATGGAGTGCATCAAAGGGGGTCAGTGACCACAGACGGTCGAGAATCGAAGGAACTTCGCCACTCAGCAGGTGCAAGCGACCCGCACGACGCTGCAACTGCAGGTCAAGCTCATGCGCACTTTCAAGTAAAAACTGGTGATGCTGGTGGGCCGCATCGGGCGCTTGCCAGAGGCTGGGCTCGATCACGCACAAGCAAAGCACCGGGCCATTGTGCGAGGCCAAGGTCAGCGGTGCGTGGTCATGCAAACGAAAGTCGCGCTTGAACCAGACGATGCTTAAAGCCATAAAAAAAGCCTGCTCAGAAAAATGCTGAACAGGCTTGGGCTTTTAGGTCGTTCGCAACTGTGGCGCGCGACCTAGGCTAAAAATTAAGCCTTTTTGGCGTAAGCACTGCACCAGCCTTTACCGGCCACTTGCTTACCGGCAAACAGGGGGCAACCACCGGCCGCATCCGCAGGCTTACCCTGGAACAAAGCGCAATTGCTGCAAGCCTGACCCGCTGCAAACTTGGGGAACTTGACTTTGTCTGCTTTGGCAGCATCAGCCACATAACCCAAACCTTTAGCGGCTGGATCAGTCTCGGCGACCATAGGGGCAGCAGCCATGACGCTACCAGCCATCATGGCGGTGCTGGCAAAACTGATCTGGGCAATAAATTCGCGGCGATTGGACATGGAAAATTTCCTGAAGTTACAAATTATGGAGATCCGCAAGCCCAAGCTCACAGACGCAAAATTGTATTGTGCGGCAGACGACTTTTCTTGGGGTTAACTTACATCAATACCTGCCTAAAGTACTCAGGTGCTCCAACGAAAAAACCGCCCGAAGGCGGTTTTTTCAAAGCTTAAGCAAATGATTACTTGGCGCCTGGCACTTTGCCTTCTACGCCTTTGACGTAGAAGTTCAGACCACCCAAAAACTTGTCGTCAGCCACGGCGTCTTTGGCGACCTGGACTTTACCGGTGTTGTCAACAATAGGGCCTTTCCAGATGACGAAGCTGCCATCGGCCAGGCCTTTTTTGACTTCAGCGACTTTGGTCTGGGTCTCAGCAGGCACGTCAGCGGCGATGGACACGATGTCGATCGCGCCTTCTTTCACGCCCCACCACGCGCCCGTGTTGCCAGTCCACTTGCCTTCAAGCGCTTCTTTGGTGGCCTTGATGTAGTAAGGACCCCAGTTGATCACGGCAGAAGCCAAGTGGGCTTTGGGGCCGTAAGAGGTCATGTCGGAGTCCCAACCAAAGGCGCGTTTGCCTTTGGCTTCCGCTGTTTTGAGCACAGCGGGCGAGTCGGTGTTTTGGAACAATATGTCAGCGCCACCGTTGATGAGGGACGTGGCGGCTTCGGTTTCTTTTGGTGGGTTGAACCACTCATTCACCCAAACCACTTTGGTCTTGATTTTTGGGTTGCTGGACTGTGCGCCCAACGTGAAGGCGTTGATGTTGCGCACCACTTCAGGAATTGGCACCGAGGCCACCACGCCGAGCGTGTTGGTTTTGGTCATCTTGCCCGCGATCACGCCGGCCATGTACGCGCCCTCATACGTGCGACTGTCGTAGGTGCGCATGTTGTCGGCTTGTTTGTAGCCGGTGGCGTGTTCAAACTTGACGTCTTTAGAGTCAGCAGCCACTTTGAGCATGGACTCCATGTAGCCAAAGGTGGTGCCAAAAACCAACTTGTTGCCTTGACCCACCATGTCGCGGATCACGCGCTCGGCGTCAGCGGACTCAGGCACGCTCTCGACAAACGAAGTTTTGATTTTGTCGCCGAATTCTTTTTCCAGCGCTTTACGGGCGTTGTCATGGGCAAAGGTCCAGCCGCCGTCACCCACAGGGCCGACATAGGCAAACGCAATTTTGAGCGGCTCAGCTTTGGCCACAGGGGCCGAGGCCGCCGGTGCCACCACAGGCGCTGGGGCCTCTTTTTTGCCACAGCCCACCAGCGCGGCAGCAGCCACAGCGGTGAGTGCGGCTATTTTCAGCAGCGAGCGTTTTTGCATATCGGTCATGTCAATTCCTTATTCAGAGGGGTTACGACGTTTAAAAAAGTTCAATTATGAACCAGAAGAAATCAGGCGCCGGGATAAAAAGGCTTGCCAATTGAGGTTGGCATGTTTATTTTTATCCACTGCGGGTTACGGGAAATAAGGGCCAACACCACGATGGTGGCCACATAGGGCAGCATGGTGAGCAACTGGCTGGGCAAATCGACGCCCACGCCTTGCAGGTGAAACTGCAACATGGTGACGCCGCCAAACAAGTAGGCGCCCAATAGCACACGGGCCGGGCGCCAGGTGGCAAATGTCGTTAGGGCCAAAGCAATCCAGCCCTTGCCCGCCACAATGCCCTCGACCCACAGCGGCGTATAAACAATAGAGATATAGGCACCTGCCAAACCGCACAAGGCGCCTCCCGCCACCACCGCCATCAAGCGGATGCGACGCACCGGGTAACCCAGCGCATGGGCCGACTCGGGGCTTTCGCCCACACTGCGCAAAATCAGACCAGAGCGGGTGCGGTACAAAAACCAGATCATGCCCAGGGCAATCAACACCGTCAGGTACACCAGCGGGTGGTGCTTGAACAAGGCGGAGCCTACCAAGGGAATATCAGAGAAGTAAGGCAAGGCAAAGCTGGGGCGCTCAGGAATCTTCTCTTGCACATAGGCAATACCGGCAAAGGCTGAAAAGCCCGTACCAAACAAACTCACCGCCAGCCCGGTGGCGTATTGGTTGGTGTTGAGCCAGATGACCAGCCCGCCAAAGATCAGGGCCAGCAAGGCGCCAGCGCCAATGCCCGCCGCAAAACCCGCCAAGTCATTGCCGGTATGGACCACCGCCGCAAAGCCGGCCAGCGCCGAGCACAGCATCATGCCCTCGGCCCCCAGATTGACGATACCGGCCTTCTCGTTGATGAGCAAACCCAAAGAGGCCAGCGCCAGGACGGTGCCCGCATTGAGGGTTGCAGCGATCAGCAGTGCGTAGGATTCCATTATTTACTCCACCTCAAGCGGTAGTTCACCAGCGTGTCGCAGGCCAAAAGCGAAAACAGCAACAGGCCCTGAAACACGCCCGTCAAAGACTTGGGCAAACCCAGGCGCGATTGCGCCAGCTCGCCGCCGATATAAAACATGCTCATCAAGAGCGCCGAGAACACCATGCCCACCGGATGCAAGCGCCCGACAAAAGCCACGATGATGGCGGCAAAACCATAGCCTGCAGGCACATAAGGCGTCAACTGGCCAATGGGCCCCGCCACCTCCAGCGCGCCCGCCATGCCAGCCATGCCGCCTGAAATAAGCAAAGCCACCCACAGCGCACGACGCGAAGAAAAGCCCGCGTAGCGCGCCGCCGCCGGGGCCAAGCCACCCACTTGCTGCGCAAAACCGGCCCGCGTTCGGAACAAAAAGACCCAAATACCTAGCACGCCAATCAGCGACAGAAACACGCCAATACTCACCCGCGAGCCGGTAAACAGGCGCGGAATCCGGGTGACCAGTTCAAACGATTTGGTTTGGGGAAAGTTGTAGCCGTTCGGATCTTTCCAGGGGCCGGCCACCATAAAACTGAGCACCTGCACCGCCACATACACCAGCATCAGACTCACCAAAATTTCATTGGCGTTAAATCGGTCACGCAGCCAGGCGGTGATGGCGGCCCAAAACATACCACCTAAGACCCCAGCCAAAATGATCGGCAGCACCACCCAGGGGCTGCTGGCCTTATTGGCCATGAGCGCCACACCGCTGGCCGCAATAGCGCCGAGCACGTACTGGCCTTCGGCGCCAATATTCCACACATTGGCACGAAAGCACACCGCCAAACCCAGGGCAATCAGCAACAGGGGCGTAGCCTTGACCGCCAATTCCCCCAGAGCATAGCCACTGCGCAGCGGCTCCCAAAAAAACACCAGCAAGCCGCTGACGGGGTCTTTACCCAGCGCGGCAAACATGACCATGCCAATCACCACCGTGATCAGCAAAGCCAGCAGGGGTGAGGCGTAGCCCCAAAACGGCGAAGGCTGGGGGCGGTTTTCAAGCTTGAGCATATTGACCTCCCGCTGGCGTTTGAGTGGGCCAAAGGCCACTCATCCACTCCCCGATTTGCGTGACCGTGGCATCGGCAATCGCCACCGAGGGTGACAACTTGCCGTGGGCAATGACGTGCAGACGGTCGCTCAGTTCAAACAACTCGTCCAACTCTTCGCTGACCACCAACACGGCACAACCGGCATCCCGCAGGGCCAATATCTCGCCCCTGATTTGCGCGGCAGCGCCCACATCCACCCCCCAAGTGGGCTGCGAGACGATGAACAGCTTGGGTTGGGCGTCAATTTCACGGCCCACAATAAATTTTTGCAAATTGCCACCTGACAGGGAACGGGCCACCGACTTGGGGCCCCCTGCTTTCACATTGAAACGTTGGATGAGGCTGGCCGCATGCGCTTCAAGTTGCGCCAGTTTGAGCCAGCCACCGGCAAAGCTCGGGTAGGCAATCGACTCGTTGCGGGTGAGCAGCAGGTTATGCGCCAAACCCAGCGTAGGCACCGCGCCCCGTCCCAGCCGCTCTTCGGGCACAAAGTGCAGCCCCAGTTTGCGGCGTCCGCCGGGGTGCAGTTGCGAAGCGTCCACCGATTCGATGTGGATGGACCCGGGTGCGGCCCGCACGTCTTCGCCCGACAAAGCATAAAGCAGTTCTTTTTGGCCATTGCCTGAAACACCGGCAATGCCCACCACTTCGCCAGCGCGCACGTTGAGGTGGATGCCGTCGAGGTCCACCCCAAACTGGTCGTCACGCGCCAAGCTCAGGTTTTTCACGGTTAATACGGCAGCGCCTACTTTGGGGGCATGCCGGGTCAAAAGCGGCGGCTCAGCGCCGATCATCATTTTGGAGAGCGAGGCGTTGGACTCTTCACCGGGGTTGCACACGCCTGTGACCTTACCGCCGCGAAGCACCGTACAGGCGTTGCACAGCTCGCGAATCTCGTGCAGCTTGTGGCTGATGTACAAAATGCTGCAGCCCTCACTGGCCAGTTTTTTGAGCACCACAAACAATTTCTCCACCGCCTGAGGTGTCAGCACCGAGGTGGGCTCATCGAGAATCAGCAACTGCGGGTTGGTCAGCAGGGCGCGAATGATCTCGACCCGCTGCATCTCGCCCACACTCAAGGTGTGCACCGGGCGGCTGGGGTCAATGTCGAGCCCGTATTCGGAGGCTTTAGCCGTGATGCTGCGGGTGACCTCTTGCAGGCTCAAACCTTTGTTCAAACCCAGCCACACGTTTTCGGCCACGGTGATGGTGTCAAACAAACTGAAGTGCTGAAACACCATGCTGATGCCTAAAGCGCGCGCCTCTTGCGGGTTGCGCACCACCACGGGGCGGCCATTGAACAGCACCACCCCGGCGTCGGGCTTGACCGCGCCGTAGATGATTTTCATGAGGGTGGATTTGCCCGCCCCGTTTTCACCGAGCACCGCGTGCGTCTCGCCCGGCATGACGGTGAGCGCCACCTCACTGTTGGCAATGACGCCGGGGTAGCTTTTGGTAATGCCGGTTAATTGAAGTCGGGGCGTCATGGGGCAGCAGGGCTTCTCTCGTTTTTAGCTAAATGGGCGGCAACTGACTTGACGCGCTCGCGCAGCCATTTGGCCGAGGCCGAGGTGTGTTTGCGCTCGTGCCACAGTTGGTAATACATCAGTCGGGGAAACTCAATGGGACAGGGCAAAATTTTAACGGGCAGCGTGTCCACAAAACGCTCACAGTACTGCCTGCCCGTGGTCAAAACTAGCAAAGTTGATGCCACCATGGCAGGAATCAGCCCAAAATGTGGGCAGCGCGCAGTGATGTTGCGCATTAATCCCTGCGAGTCAAGGTAGTCGTCAATCACACCCTTGGCGCCCGGGTGCATGGCGCTGGGGGCAATGTGGTCAGCAGCCAGCCAAGCATCCGCATCCCAGCCGCGCCGAACAGCCGGGTGGTCTTTGGCCACCAGGCACACCACTTCATCATCAAACAAACGCCCCAGATGCAGGTCATCAGGCGGGGTGGGCCAGTTGCCGATCACCAAATCCAACTCCCCGTGCGCCAGCTTGGCCCGGTAATCGGAGGTGTCGGCCAGTGGGTCAATTTCAATGCGGCACAACGGCGCTTGTGATTTAATTTGCGCCACCAGTTGAGGCAAAAACAGGGGGTCAAGGTAGTCACTGGCCGCCAGGCGAAAGGTGTTGATCGCGGTGGCCGGCTCAAAGCCGCGTGCATCAGAAAACAACATGGACGCCGCCTGCAAAATGCTGGCTGCTGGTGCCACCATGCGCAAAGCGGCATCGGTGGGCACCATGCCGCTGCCCGAGCGCACCAAAAGGGGGTCGCCTGCATAGTCGCGCAGGCGCTTCAGCGATGCGCTGACAGCAGGTTGGTGCATGCCCAGGCGGATAGCTGCTTTGGAAACGCTGCGTTCGGTAAGCACGGTGTGAAGGACCCTGATCAAATGAAGGTCTATCTTGTCAAAAATCGTGTGGTCTGTCATACCTTGAATTTGATGGGTGTCATAGTCTCGTGCTTATGACTGGCAAGCCTATCGTGTTTTACGCTACGCTGTTAATAAAAATTACACCCATCAATGAACCTTAATGTCCTTCAATTTGTGCGACGCGGCGAACTGGTCTCGCTGCGCAATGTACCACCCACCCGCACCCTGCTGGAGGTTTTGCGCGAAGATTTGCAATGCACCGGTACCAAAGAGGGTTGCAACGAAGGTGACTGCGGGGCCTGCACCGTGGTGCTGGGTGAAGCCAAAGACGGCCGCATCCACTACAGCGCCGTCAACAGTTGCATCCGCTTGGCCCATTCGGTGAATGGCTTGGCGCTTTGGACGGTTGAGGACATCGCTTCTACGGACGGCACACTGCACCCGGCGCAACAAGCGCTGGTGCAGTGTCACGCCAGTCAGTGCGGCTTTTGCACGCCGGGATTTGCCATGAGTTTGTTTGGCCTGTACCAAAACCAGCAGGGCAAAACTGAGCCCATTTCCAGAGCGCAGGCCATGGCGTCCCTCTCGGGAAATTTATGTCGCTGCACGGGTTACCGGCCCATTGTGGAGGCGGCCCTGCAGATGGGGGACCTGCACCCAGTGCACGTCAATGAAGCGGAATTGCTACAAAAAATGGAGCTTATAAAGCATACCCCCATTGGCCAAGAGCCGGATTCATCCTATATTTCGCCCACCAGCTTGCCAGCGCTGTTAAGCGCACGCACCCAGCACCCCCAAGCGCAAATCGTGGCGGGCTGCACCGATGTAGGACTGTGGATCAACAAGTTGCACATGGCCTTTGCGCAGGTGCTGGACGTGAGCCGGGTGCAGGAGCTCAGGCAGATTGAAGACCACCCGCATGAGTTGCACATTGGCGCCGCCGCCACCCTGACCCAAGCCTTTGCCGCCTTGGTAGCCGACCGCCCTCACCTGCACACCTTTGCTACCCGCTTTGCCGGACTGCCGGTGCGCAACGCGGGGACGCTCGGTGGCAACGTGGCCAATGGCTCGCCGATTGGCGACACCATGCCCTTGCTCATCGCGCTGGGCAGCCGCATCGTGCTGATGAGTGAGCAAGGCCAGCGAGAGCTGCAACTGGAAGATTTTTATGTGGGCTACCGAAAAAATTTGCTCGCTGCCGATGAAGTGCTGGCGTGGATCAAGGTGCCCAAAGCCACACCGGGTGAGTTGTCTCGGGTTTTTAAGATCAGCAAACGGTTTGAGGACGACATCTCGGCGGTTTGCCTGGCGCTACAACTCCGGATTGAAGACGGTCATGTTCGACTCGCCTCGATAGGTGCCGGAGGTGTCGCGGCCACGCCCGTGCGCGCCAAGCAAACCGAAGCTGCCTTGCGCAATCAACCCTGGACGCAAGCCACCGTCACCCAAGCCATGGCCACCTTGCGCCAGGAATTCACGCCCCTGACCGACCTGCGCGCCAGCGCCGCCTACCGCGTGCAGGTACTGGGCAATTTGCTGCAACGCTTCTGGCTGGAAAGCCAAGGGGCAAAAAACATCAACCTGGAAGACTTTGACTTGACTGATTTGGAGTCACCCGTATGAACACCACACCGGTCCTCACACCTAAGCCCGTCGCTGCGAGCGAAGCGCGGCAGTCCATGAACCCTTGGCTCGGCACGATGGATTGCCGCGCTTCGCTCGCAATGACGAGACGGTGGGGTGCGGCATGAGCGCGGCGGGGCAATCCAAGGTGCATGAGAGTGCGGTGGCGCAGGTGGCGGGCGCGGTCAATTACGTGGATGATTTGCCGGAGGTGCGGGGCACGCTTTACGCGGCGCCCATTTTGTCCACCGTGGCACACGGGCAGCTCTTGGGGGTGAACTTTGATGCAGCGCGGGCCATGCCGGGCGTGCGCGGCATCGTGCTGGCAGGCGATGTGCCCGGCCACGCCATGCTGGCCGCGTTTGCGGGCGATGAGCCCGTGTTTGCCACTGACAACGTGCAGCACATCGGCCAAGTCATCGGCTTGGTGGTGGCTGAGACGGTAATGCAGGCCCGCCACGCCGCACGATGCGTGCAGCTCAACATCTCCGCCCTGCCGGCTATTTTGAGCATCAAAGACGCCCTGGCCGCCCAAAGCTATGTACTGCCACCAGTCTTCGTCAACCGGGGCGATGCAGGCCAGGCGCTGGCCCGCGCCCCCCACACCCTGAGCGGCACGCTGGAGGTCGGCGGGCAAGAGCACTTCTATTTAGAAGGCCAGATTGCCTACGTGCTGCCCCAAGAGCAAAACCAGTGGGTGGTGCACTCCAGCACCCAGCACCCTGGTGAAGTGCAGCACTGGGTGGCCCACGCTTTAGGCCTGGACAACCACGCCGTGCGCGTGGAATGCCGGCGCATGGGCGGCGGCTTTGGGGGCAAAGAAACGCAGGCCGGTCACCTGGCCGTGTGGGCGGCGGTGGCGGCACACAAGTTCAAATGCCCCATCAAACTGCGCCTTGACCGCGACGACGACTTCATGGTCACCGGCAAGCGTCACCCCTTTGCCTATGAATACACCGCAGGTTTTGATGACACCGGACGCCTGTGCGGCTTACAACTCATGATGGCCGCCAACTGCGGCTTCAGCGCGGACCTGTCCGGCCCGGTGGCCGACCGCGCCATCTTTCACGCCGACAACGCCTACTTTTTAGAAGACGTGGCCATTGCGTCTTACCGCTGCAAGCTCAACACCCAAAGCCACACCGCCTTTCGCGGCTTTGGCGGGCCGCAGGGCATGATCGTTATGGAAGCCATTTTGAGCGACATCGCCCGCCACCTGGGGATTGATGCCTTGGACGTGCGCCTGCGCAACCTCTACGACGAAGACCTGACTGGCAACCCCGCGCAGCCCACCCAGGCCCGCAACACCACGCACTACGGCATGCGTGTAGAAGACAACATCTTGCAGCCATTGCTATCAAAATTGGAGCTGTCTTCGCACTACCGTCAGCGTCGTGAGGCAATTTTGGCTTATAACGCCAAAAACCCGGTCATTCAGCGCGGCATCGCCCTCACGCCGGTCAAGTTTGGAATTTCGTTTACCGCCACGCTCTTTAACCAAGCCGGCGCGCTGGTGCATGTGTACCTGGACGGCAGCGTGGAGGTCAACCACGGCGGCACCGAAATGGGCCAGGGCCTCAACACCAAAGTGGCGCAAATTGTGGCGGATGAATTGGGTGTGGCCTTTGAGCGCGTGCGGGTGAGCGCCACCGACACCAGCAAAATCCCCAACGCCAGCGCCACTGCAGCCTCCGCTGGCACCGACTTGAATGGCCGCGCCGCCCAGTTTGCCGCGCGCCATGTGCGCGACAATTTGGCGCAGTTTGTGTGCGGCCTGGACAGCTGCGGTGCTGGGGCCGTGACCTTTTTAGCAGGCCAAGTCTTGTCCCCCAAAACCACCCGCTCATTTGACGAGGTGGTGAAACTGGCCTACGCCAACCGCATCCAGCTCTGGAGCGACGGCTTTTACCGCACGCCCAAAATCCACTACGACAAAGCCACGCTCACGGGCCGCCCTTTTTACTACTTTGCCTATGGCGCGGCCTGCACCGAAGTCGCCATTGACACCCTGACGGGCGAGAGCCGCGTGCTCAAAGTGGACATCCTGCATGACGTGGGGCAAAGCATCAACCCCGCCATCGACCTGGGGCAAATTGAAGGCGGCTTCGTGCAAGGCATGGGCTGGCTCACCACCGAGCAACTGGTCTGGAACGACAAAGGGAATTTAAGCACCCACGCCCCCAGCACCTACAAAATACCCACCGCAGGCGACGTGCCCGCGCACTTCAAGGTGAACTTTTGGCCCGAGCCCAACAGGGAAGATAACGTGTTTGGCTCCAAGGCTGTGGGCGAGCCGCCCTTCATGCTGGCTATCAGTGTGTTTGAGGCTTTGCGTGATGCGGTGGCGCAGGCGCGGGGACCTGATCTGGTTTGTGTGAATTTGACAGCACCTGCCACGCCTGAAAACATCCTGAAAGCCTTGAAAGAGCAGTAAACCGACTGCCCGACAAAGGAGCCTAAACCCCGGCTAAAGACTTCAGGCCGTTAGGATCCACCAAGTTCAGCAAGCGCCCAGAGCCACTGATCATGCTGCGCTCGCGCAAGTGACGCAGCACGCGCGACAAGGTCTCGGGGGCGATGCCTAGCTGGGCGGCAATGGAGCGTTTGCGCTCCTGAAGTTGCACGGCCATCACGCCTTTTTCACCCGTTTTAGCATGCCGCAGCAACCACTCCGCGCAGCGCGCTTCGGCGTCTTTGGCAAGCCGACTAACCGCCAGCTCAGTTTGCTGACGGTGCGCCATGGCCACATCGTGCAAAACTTCTTGAACAGCCTGAGGTAAATCGGACAAGATTTGTCGAAACTCAGCGACCGCCATTTGGCGCAAACACACATCGGTGTCGGCAATGGCATCAACGGCGTTGGGTAGATTCAAGACAGCCGATGTCGCCTCCAGCCAGCAAGGGCCTTCCACTGCGCCCAACTGGTGCTCCATAGCAGCACCCTCCATGATGCCCAGTGAAACCCGACCCGATTCAAGATAGCTGACCCAAGGCGACGACTCCGCTCGCCTGAGCAAAGCCTCACCCCGAATGGCAAATTTCTTTTCAGCAGGTAGTTGGGATAGTTGGACTGGATGCATGCGATTGACTATGCAGTCCCTGCCCCACTTTAGCCTTGATTGAAATCAAGAGGGCTTTAGAAAAATCACAAAACCAAAACAACCCGAAAATCATTCACATTGGTAAAGCTTGGGCCGGTGACGACCAAATCACCCAGGGCATCAAAGTAACCATACGCATCATTGCGGTCCAGGTAGTGGTCAATCTTCATATTCAAGGTCAGGGATCGACTCAGGGTACTGGGTTCGACCCAAGCACCCGCGTTGTCCTCAACGCCATCAATGCCATCGGTGTCTGCCGCCAAGGCAAACACACCTTTCTGCCCTTGTAGGGCAAGTGCCAGACCCAGACAAAATTCACCCGCGCGCCCACCGCGCCCACGCGGCGTGCCCGGCAACTGAGGACGAATGGTCACGGTGGTTTCGCCACCACTTAAAAAGACGCAGGGCTTGGAAAACGGTTGCCCCTTCAAGGCCACAGCACGGGCCAGCGCAGCGTGTACCTTGCCTACTTCGCGTGATTCGCCTTCCATCTCGTCACTCAAAATATAGGCGTTCAGACCGGCCGCCCGGGCCGCCTCGGCAGCCGTCTCCAGCGACTGCTGGGGGGTGGCGATCAGGTGCAGGGCATGTCCGTCAAAAGCGGAGTCGCCAGGTTTTGGCGTCTCAAGCTGACCCTGTTGGAGCAAGCTCAGAACCGCGTCGGGCACTTCAATTTTGTAGCGCGCCAAGATGGAGAGCGCATCCGCGCAGCTGGTGGCATCGGGCACGGTGGGCCCGCTGGCGATGATGGACGGGTCATCACCCGGGACATCACTGATGGTGAGCGTGACCACCTGTGCCGGAAAACACGCCAGCGCCAAGCGCCCGCCTTTGATGCGGGAGAGGTGCTTGCGCACGCAGTTCATCTCGGCAATGTTGGCACCACTGTTGAGCAGGGCTTGGTTGATGCGCTGCTTGTCTTCAAGCGTCAGGCCGTCTGCCGGAAGGGTCAACAGTGCGGATCCACCGCCCGAGATCAGGCAGAGCACCAAGTCATCTTTGGTCAGGCCTTGCGTCAAGGCCAGCATGCGCTGCGCGGCTTGCAAACCCGCTGAATCGGGCACCGGGTGGGCGGCCTCAATCACTTCGATACGCGAGGGCAAACCGTCTGGACGCTTTGGTGTGTGGTGGTAACGGGTAACGACCAAACCACTCAGCAGGGCGTCAGCCGGCCAAAAAGCCTCCACGGCTTGCGCCATCGCGCCGCCAGCTTTTCCGGCGCCCAGCACGAGAGTGCGGCCTTTGGGTGGCTTGGGCAAAAAAGCGGCTGTATTGTGAAGCGGCAGCGCCCGTTTGACGGCGGTATCAAACAAATACTCAAGGAACTGGCGGGGCTGATCAGCAGGATGAGGGGCGGTCATGAGAAGGTCTCCAATAGTGAGGAATTGTCGCCTATGCCCCTCTATGCAAAATTTACTTCTTCCCCAGCTCCAAGCGCTTGGCACCCTCGGTGTACAGACGAATTTTGTCTTTCATGAAGGCGTCCATCTGGTCGGTGCCGACGTTGACCAACTCAAAGCCACTTTTGGCGGCCAGCTCTTTCATCTCGGGTTCGTTGTTGAGCGCCATCCACAGGTCGGCTATTTTTTTGCGCGCTTCGGGTGTGGTGGATTTGGGCACGCCAATGCCCCGGTAAGCCCCATCCACCCAATCCACACCCAACTCTTTAAACGTGGGCACATCGGGCATCAGCGGGTGGCGTTTCTCCATGGCCACAGCCAGCCCACGGATGCGGCCTTTGTTGTTGATGGCAAACGCCGTGTAGGTCATGGCACCGTCAATTTGCGCCCCCAAAGCGGCAGTGGCCATGTCACCCGTGCCCTTGTAGGGGATGTAATTGCTCTTGACGCCAAAAGCTGCGTTCATGCGCTCATGCGCGGCGTGGTTGGCCGAGTTCAGACCCGAGCCGCCCAAATTGAGCGTACCGGGTGAGGCCTTGGCAGCTTTGATGAAGTCGGCAAAATTTTTGATTGGACTTTGCTCAGGCACCACCAAAATATCAGGCGTGAAATGAAACCAAAAAGCCGGCGTAACGTCTTGGGTTTTGTACTGCACTTGCCCTTCCAAAGGCTGAAAAACAATGTGAGGCAAGTTGATGCCGACAACGTTCTGGCCATCGCCCGGCAGCTGGTTCATCTGCCCCCACATCAGCCCACCGCCAGCCCCGGCTTTGTACTGGATGATGGTGTCAATCGCTGCGCAGCGCTTTTTAAGCATGATTTGCTGATGCCGTGCCGACAAGTCAGACTCTCCACCCGGCGGAAAGGCTTGCCAGTACAGCATGTTTTTCTCAGGGCAAGATTGCGCCAGGGCCCAAGGCGCCAGCAGGCCCAAAGTAAGTGAGGCGAATAGTTTTTTCATAGAGTGTCTCCTGATATTTTTTAAAAAACCGAGCCTTAAACCAGACTGAACGACTGGGCAAGGCGTGCACAAACCGCTTGAGTCACTTGAGCGGTGGTGGCAGTTCCGCCCAAGTCACCCGTGTGCAGTGACGTGTCAGCGGTCACTTCCTCTATGGCATCCATCAAGCTTTGCGCCGCCTGCATTTCGCCCAGGTGCTCCAGCAGCATGACGCAACTCCAAAAGGTACCGACCGGGTTGGCGAGGCCTTTGCCCATGATGTCAAAGGCGGAGCCGTGGATGGGCTCGAACATGCTGGGGTAACGGCGCTCGGGGTCGATGTTGCCGGTGGGGGCAATGCCCAGACTGCCCGCCAGCGCAGCGGCCAGGTCGCTCAAAATATCAGCGTGCAGGTTGGTGGCCACCAGCGTGTCAAGCGTGGCGGGGCGATTCACCATGCGGGCGGTGGCAGCATCTACCAGTTCTTTGTCCCAGATGACATCGGGGAACTCGCGGGCAATTTCAACGGCGATCTCGTCCCACATCACCATCGCATGGCGCTGGGCGTTGGATTTGGTCACCACCGTTAGCAACTTGCGGGGGCGTGACTGGGCCAACTTGAAGGCGTAGCGCATGATGCGCTCCACACCGGCGCGCGTCATCATGCTGACATCGGTGGCCACTTCAATCGGGTGGCCCTGGTGCGCCCGTCCGCCCACGCCCGAGTACTCGCCCTCAGAGTTTTCACGCACGATGACCCAGTCCAGATCAGCGGGACGGCAGCGCTTGAGTGGCCCATCAATGCCAGGCAAGATGCGCGTGGGACGCACGTTGGCGTATTGGTCAAAACCCTGGCAGATTTTGAGGCGCAAGCCCCACAACGTGATGTGGTCAGGAATGTGGGGATCCCCCGCCGAGCCAAAAAGAATGGCGTCTTTGTGGCGCAAGGCATCGAGGCCATTTTTGGGCATCATCTCGCCGTGGGCGCGGTACCAGTCGCCGCCCCAGCCAAAGTTCTCAAAGTCAAACGCAAAGGTGGGGTTGGCTGCTGCCAGCGCCGCCAGCACGGTTTGGCCGGCGGGCACCACTTCTTTGCCAATGCCGTCGCCAGGAATGCAGGCTATTTTGTAAATTTTCATGGAGGCTATCAAGTCAGTTGAAATTGATATGCACTTTAGCCCCTTCATTTCTTCATATTCAGCGTAAAAGTTAAGCCATTGTTAACTATGATTCAACAATGAGCACCCCCACATCGGCCCCTTCTGAAATGGCTTTCTTTAGTCAATTAATTCGTGCGGGCAGTTTTTCTGCCACTGCCCGTGAGCTGAATGTCAGTACGCCGGCCATCAGCAAGCGACTTAGCCAGATGGAAACCCGCCTGGGCGTGTTGCTGCTCAACCGCAGCACACGCCGCATGAGCCTGACCGCAGAGGGCGAGTTGTATTTAACGCATGCCCGGCGCATTCTCTCGGATATTGACGACATGGAGCAGGTCGTCTCGCAGGCGATGTCAGCGCCCAAAGGGCTTTTGCGCGTCAATGCCACGCTGGGCTTTGGGCGCAGCCATATTGCCCCGCTGATCTCTGGTTTTGCCCGTCAATACCCGGAAGTTCAGGTTCAACTGCAACTCACCGTCAACCCACCGGCCTTGACCGAGGACGCATTTGATGTGTGCATCCGCTTTGGCGAACCGCCTGACGCGCGCGTGATGGCTCGACATCTGGCCGCTAATCGGCGCTTGCTGTGCGCGGCCCCTAGCTACTTAGCCGTGCACGGCGCCCCTGCCCTGCCCCAGGATTTAATGCGGCACAGCTGCCTGGGCATTCGCCAAGGGGATGAAGCCTATGGCGTCTGGCGGCTGACATCGGGCAAACGGACCGAGACCGTTAAGGTTCGAGGTGGATTGAGCACCAACGATGGCGAAATTGCGGTGAACTGGGCACTGGAAGGCCACGGCATTTTGATGCGGGCCGAATGGGACATTGCGAAATACCTGAGCAGTGGGCGCCTGGTTCAGGTACTTGAGCACTGGCAAACGCCGCCTGCGGATATTTACGCGGTGTACCCGCAGCGCTTGCAGACTGCGGCGCGGGTACGTGCTTTCGTCGACTTTTTAGCCGCCGCTTTTGAAGCTGCGGTGACACCCACCCCACCTTAAAACGCCTTACTCGCCCAAGTAAGCGGCACGCACCTTGGGGTCGTTCAGCATTTCTTTGGCGTCACCGGTCATGGTGACCAAACCAGACTCCATGACGTAGCCGCGGTTGGCTATCGACAAGGCGCGGCTGGCGTTTTGCTCAACCAGCAAGACGGTCACGCCTTGGGCATACACATCACGCACGACTTCAAAAATCTTGTCGACCATGATGGGCGACAAACCCATAGACGGCTCGTCCAACAGCAGCACTTTGGGGCGGCTCATGAGGGCGCGGCCCATCGCCAGCATTTGCTGCTCGCCCCCGGACATGGTGCCAGCCAACTGGTCGCGGCGCTCTTTGAGACGCGGAAAAATGGTGAACACTTTGTCGATATCAGCCAGGATGTCGGCCTTGTCGTCACGGATGTAAGCGCCCATCTGCAAATTTTCGGTGATGGTCATGCGGGTAAACACGCCGCGCCCTTCGGGCACCATGGCCAAGCCTTGGGCCACGAGGTCCCAAGGGCCTTGGCCGCGAATGCTTTTGCCCAAGTACTCGATGTCGCCGTCGTTGATAGGCAGCGAGCCGGTGATGGCTTTCATGGTGGTGGTTTTGCCAGCGCCATTGGAGCCGATCAAGGAGACCAGCTCGCCCTCGCGCACCTCAAAATCAATGCCTTTGACAGCCTGAATGCCACCGTAGGCTACTTTGAGCCCGCTTACTTTAAGAAGAATTTTTGTCATGGGTTTTGTCCTTGAGGGATCAGGCTAGTGGCCGCTGGTGCCCAAATAGGCTTCGATCACTTTTTCATTTCTTTGCACATCAGCAGGCGTGCCTTCGGCAATTTGTTTGCCGTAGTCCAGCACGGTGACGCGGTCGCACAGGCCCATCACCAACTTGACATCGTGCTCGATGAGCAAAATAGTGCGGTTGTCGTTGCGAATTTTGTCGATCAACTCGCGCAGCATGACTTTCTCGGTGGCGTTCATACCGGCAGCGGGTTCGTCCAGCGCAATCAGTTGCGGGTCGGTGGCCAGAGCACGGGCAATCTCCAGGCGACGTTGGTCGCCATAGCTCAGAGTGCGGGCTTTGTAGTCGGCAAACTTGCCGATGCCGACATAGTCCAGCAGCTCATGGGCGCGCTGGGTAATGGCCGCTTCTTCGGCCTTGAAACCCGGGGTGCGAAATATAGCGCCCAGCAAGCCGGAATGGGTGCGAATGTGCCGCCCCACCATGACGTTCTCCAACGCCGTCATTTCGGCAAACAAACGAATATTTTGGAAGGTGCGGGCAATGCCGGCCTTGGCCACTTCATGCACCGCCGTGGGGTGATAAATCTTGCCGGCCAACTCAAAACTACCGGTATCGGGCGTGTAGAGCCCGGTGAGCACGTTAAAAAATGTGGTTTTACCGGCGCCGTTTGGGCCAATCAGGCCATAGACCTGACCCCGCTTAATGTTGATACCGACGTCGCTCAGGGCCTGCAGGCCGCCAAATCGCTTGGAAACGCCTGAGACGTTAAGTACTGTGTCTGTCATGTTCGCTCCCGATCAGGATTTGTTGTTTTGCAGCGATTTGCCGTGGTCCGGCGAGGGCCACAGGCCCCTTGGACGCATCAACATGATGCTGATCATGGCCAAGGCAATGAGCAACTGACGCAGAATGGCGGAGTCAAGGCGGCCATCGGTCATGGCTTGCAAGGGGCCGGCTACGTAGCGGAGCACCTCAGGCAAGGCAGACAGCAAAATGGCACCTAGTACGACGCCGGGCAAATGGCCAATGCCGCCCAGCACGATCATGGCCACAATCATCACCGACTCCATCAAACTGAAGGACTCGGGCGAGATGAAGCCCTGAAAAGACGCAAACATGGCGCCTGAGACACCGCCAAAGGTGGCGCCCATGCCGAAAGCCAGCAACTTGAGGTGGGTGGTGTTGATGCCCATGGCTTTGGCAGCGATCTCGTCTTCACGAATCGCCATCCAGGCGCGCCCCACGCGGGAGACTTGCAAGCGGTGCGAGATCACCACGCTGATCAGCACCAGGGCCAAAAACAGGTAGTAGTAAAGCGACACAGAAGCCACTTCAAAGTCAAAAACGGTGATTTTCTTGCCCAGGTTGAGCCCAAAGAAGCTCAAGGAGTCAATCTGATTCAAGCCTTTGGGGCCGTTGGTGATGTTGACTGGGTGGTCCAGGTTGTTCAGGAACACACGAATAATTTCACCAAAACCCAGCGTCACGATGGCCAAGTAGTCGCCGCGCAAGCGCAAAGTGGGCGCGCCCAGCAGCACACCAAAGACCCCCGCCAAGCCCGCAGCCACCGGGATCACGATCCACAAGGGTGCATGCATGCCCGCCGGAAACATGGCGGCAATCATGGGAAAGGTGTCTGTCAAATGCGGCGACGCCAGCAAGCCATACATGTAAGCGCCAATGGCAAAGAAGGCGACATAGCCTAGGTCAAGCAGACCGGCGTAGCCCACCACAATATTGAGGCCCAGGGCCAGCAACACATAGAGCAGCGCCATGTCGGCAATGCGCACCCAGGCGTTGCCGAAACCTTGCAGCAAGAGCGGCAAGACCAGCAAGCCGATGGCGGCGGCGATGAAAGCAATGATTTGTTTTTGTTTCATGGGGTTCTCCTTCAAGCGCGATCAGCCACCCGCTCGCCCAACAAGCCCGAGGGACGAAGGGTCAGCACGATGATCAAAACGATGAATGCAAAAATATCAGAGTAGTGGCTGCCCAGCACGCCACCGGTGAGTTGGCCGATGTATCCCGCGCCCAGCGACTCAATCAGGCCGAGCAAAATGCCGCCGACCACTGCACCGGCGAGGTTGCCAATGCCGCCAAAGACCGCGGCCGTGAAGGCTTTCAGGCCGGGCAGGAAGCCCATGGTGTGCTGCACGGTGCCGTAGTTGGCAGCCCACATCACGCCGGCAATAGCGGCCAACACCGCACCAATCAGGAAGGTGGCCGAGATCACCACGTCGGGCTTCACACCCATCAAAGCGGCCACACGGGGGTTTTCAGCGGTGGCGCGCATGGCGCGACCCAGCTTGGTGTAGTTAACGACCCACATCAAAACAGCCAATGACACGGCGGTCATGGCCAAAATCAGCACTTGGGTTGGGGTGATGACCGCACCGCCAATGTTGAACGGCGTGCTGGGCAACAAGGTGGGGTAAGGCTTGTAGTTGGGCTTCCAGATGATCCTGGCCAGTGTTTGCAGCAAGATGGACATGCCGATGGCGGTGATCAGGGGGGCCAGTTTGGGGCTGTTGCGCAGCGGCCGATAGGCGACTTTTTCTATGACGAAGTTGAGGGCCGCCGCCACCACACACGCAATGATCAAAGAGATGAAAAGAATGACATAACCGGGCGTGCCAGGCATGGCCTCGCGCATGAGACCAATGATGGTCCAACTGGTGAGGGCGCCGACCATCAGCACCTCGCCGTGGGCGAAGTTGATGAGGCCAATAATGCCGTACACCATGGTGTAGCCGAGGGCGACAAGGGCATACATGCTGCCCAACACCAGACCGTTGATGATCTGTTGTATGAAGGTATCCATATTTATCTCCGATTTTTGACCGGCGCTTGGGTGTCAGCAACTTGCTGACGAGTGGCGCGGCCTTATGAGCTGGTGCAATTCTTTAGCAATAAACCTGCCAACACCGAGCTCTAAATAGCAAGTGTGTCAGTTGAGTGACCGCGATTGTAGCCATCGCACTCCCAGCCAAGACCTTTCACTCAGCGGGGTTTACCCTAGGTCAAATCAGTATCAGGAATTGTTGACTTGCATCAGTTGTGCTGATCATTACGCTTTTTAAGCAGCCTAAGCTTCTCGGCTATCTTGATCTCCAGCCCGCGCTCCACCGGGCGGTAGAAGCCTGGACTGGCCATACCGTCAGGCAAATAGTGCTCGCCGGCGGCAAAGCCCCCCTCCTCGTCATGGGCGTAACGGTAGCCTTTGCCGTAGTCCAGCTCTTTCATGAGCTTGGTGGGGGCATTGCGCAAGTGCATGGGCACCGGGCGGGTGCCGTCTTTTTTGATGAAGGCTTTGACCTCGTTAAACGCCTTGTAAACCGCATTGGACTTGGCGGCCACCGCCAGATACACCACGCACTCCGCCAGCGCCAACTCACCTTCGGGCGTGCCCAGTCGCTCGTAAACATCGGCGGCATCCAGCGCAAGACGCAGGGCGCGGGGATCGGCCAGACCGATGTCTTCGCTGGCCATGCGAATCAAACGGCGCGCCATGTAACGGGGGTCAGCGCCACCATCCAGCATGCGCATGAACCAATACAGGGCAGCGTCGGGGTCGCTCCCACGCACGGATTTGTGCAGGGCGCTGATGGTGTCATAAAACTGCTCGCCGCCTTTGTCATAGCGGCGCATGCGCTCACCCAATACTTTGAGAAGCCAGGCGTCGGTGATTTCGGAGAGCTTTTCCTGATTGGCGGCCACCGCCAGCGTCTCCAGGGTGTTGAGTAGCCGGCGGGCATCGCCATCGGCGTAGGCCACGAGTCGATCAACTGCTATTTTTTCAATAGCTGGTAGCGCACGTTGCTCTTGGGCTAGAGCCACTATTTTCTCTAAATCTTCTGACGCCAAGGCTTGCAAGACATAAACCGCTGCGCGAGACAGCAAGGCCGAATTAACCTCGAAGGAGGGGTTTTCGGTCGTGGCGCCAATGAAGGTGAGCAGCCCACTTTCGACATGGGGCAAAAATGCGTCTTGCTGGCTTTTGTTAAAGCGATGCACTTCATCAACAAACACAATGGTGCGGCGACCCTGAGCCAGCGCCAGCTTGGCCAGCTCGACCGCCTCGCGGATGTCTTTGACACCCCCCAACGTGGCGCTAATGGTGATGAACTGTGCGTCAAACGCCGACGCCATCAAACGCGCAATGGTGGTTTTGCCCGTGCCCGGCGGCCCCCACAAAATGCAACTGTGCGGCTGGCCCGACTCAAAAGCCAGCCGAAGCGCCATGCCCTCGCCCAGCAAATGCTGCTGCCCGACCACGTCGCTCAAGTGCTGGGGACGCAGACGCTCGGCTAAGGGGGCGTGGGTGGTGATGGCTGGGTCGGTGCTCATTGGAACGTATTGTGACTTAGTGTCGTCACCTAGAATTAACTAAATATGCTGATACAAAGAGACGAACCTTCGCCCACCAATGCCCCCTCGCGCCACGCATGGGACACCTTTTCTTTGGTCGCGGTATGCCTGCTCGCTGTTTGCGTCAGCTTGGGTGCAGCCTTGGTGTCGCTGTCCAAGATGCTGGTGCTGATCGCCGTTCTAGGGCGCCTGGTGTTGGATTGGCGAGGCGGCACGCTGCGCTGGCCACGCCAGCAACCGTGGACGATTTGGGCGGTGTGCCTGGCCTTACTTTGGATGTTGACGACTTTTCTGTGGACCGAAGCCCCCCTAACCGATGCGCTCACGGCCCTGCTGCGGCACGCGCGCTTAGGGTGGCTGCTGGCCGTTTTCTATTTACTCCGCTCGCCGGCATTGGCACTCACTGCGCTTAAGTGGCTGGTACTAGGACAGCTCTTTGTGGTTATTTCTTCCTGGCTCTTGTGGCTGGGCGTGTCCCTGCCCTGGGGCAACAAATACGAACACAGCCTGGGCATTCTGTTTACCAGCACCCTCGAGCAACCCGTCATGAGCAGCCTGATGCTTATGCTGCTTTGGTTCTTTCGCGGGCTGTGCCCTTCTGGTTGGCGTCGGGCCTTGCTTTGGAGCGTCATGGCGATGACGCTGGGCAATGTGCTGTTCATCATGAGCGGGCGCACCGGGTTTTTGGTCATTCTTCTACTAATTTCAATGGCAGTTTTTTGGGAAATTCCCAAACGCTTCCGATGGGGTGTGGTGATGCTGCCGCTAGTGCTGGGTGTGGTCTTGATGAACCTGTCTCCCCGGTTTAAAACCAAGATGAGTCAGATCACAAGCGATGTGGGCCAATACCAACAAGGCAACTTCAACTCATCTCAAGGCCAAAGGCTTGATTACTGGCACCGCTCGCTGCTTGCCATCGCTGAAAAACCCCTGTTAGGCCACGGCGTGGGCAGCTGGCGGGCGAATTACCTCCGCTTAGGTGGCCTGCAGCCGGATGCGCCCACGAATCCGCATCAACAATTTTTACTGTGGTTTGTTGAAGCCGGATCGGTGGGCCTGTTGCTTTTGTTAGTCATTTTTATTGCCCTTTACCGCGACGCCTTGCAACTTCAAACAAGGCCGGCAGCGCATGCACTCATCGGTACCACCGCTATTGCCGCCCTCATGGGCCTGATGAACTGCCCCTTTTTTGGCGTGGGCATGGGCGAATTCTTTTTCGTAATGATGGGGGCGCTGTTAGCCCTTAATGCGACACGCCATCACGACGCAGTACCTTGACAAAGGTCAGCCACAAAATGCGAATATCAAACCAAAGCGACTGGCGCTGCAGGTAGGCCACATCAAGTTTCACCTTCTCGGGAATGGGCAGTTCATCGCGCCCATTCACCTGCGCCCAGCCCGTGAGTCCTGGCACCAGCGTGTGAACGCCCTGCTCTGTGCGCAAGGCCATCAAATCATGTTGATTAAACAAGGCCGGGCGAGGCCCGACAAAGCTCATGTCGCCCCGTAAAATACTCCACAGCTGCGGCAACTCGTCCAAGCTGCTCTTGCGCAAAAAAGAACCAATCGGCGTTAAATGCGCTGCGGGATTGCCCAGCAAATGGGTCGCTACCGCAGGCGTGCCCACCCGCATGCTGCGGAACTTGGGCATTTTAAAAATAGTGTTGTAGCGACCTACCCGGTCAGACCAATACAGTGCCGGGCCTTTTGACGTTAACCGCACGGCAAGTGCCACCAGCAACACCGGAAGCAACAGCACCAAACTGGCCAGCAAGCCCAGCAGTAAATCAAATAGTCTTTTAATCATCAAATCTAGCTTTTTGAGATGTTGCTTGTCGCACTCAAAAACGATGCCCCTGCCGCGTCCTTGACCGAGAGCTTGAAAGGCGCGTCAAGGCTTGGCCAGGCAATCGCCAAAGTCGGATCATCCCAAGCAATGCAGCGCTCAAATTCTGGTGAGTAGTAGTCAGTGGTTTTGTACAAAAACTCGGCGTGCTCTGAGAGCACCACAAAGCCGTGAGCCAGGCCCGGTGGCACCCAAAGCTGGCGCTTGTTGTCGGCAGACAGCACCTCTCCCACCCATTGGCCAAATGTTGGTGAGCCCGGGCGAATATCAACCGCCACGTCAAACACCTCACCGGCCACGACGCGCACCAGTTTGCCCTGCGGGTTTTGCACCTGGTAGTGCAGGCCACGCAACACGCCCTGGCCTGATTTGGAGTGGTTGTCTTGCACAAAAGGCAAGTTGAGCCCGGTGGCATTCAGGAAGTCACGTTGGTTGAAGCTCTCGTAAAAAAACCCACGATCGTCCCCAAACACCTTGGGTTCGATCAGCAGCACATCAGCAATGGCGCAGGGCGTCACTTTCATCAATAGACCTTTTCTTTGAGCAAGCGCAGCAGGTACTGGCCGTAGCCAGACTTGGCCAGCGGCTGGGCCAGTTTGCTGAGTTGGGCGTCGTCAATCCAGCCGTGGCGCCAGACGATCTCTTCAGGCGCGGCCACTTTCAGGCCCTGGCGATTTTCAATGGTGTAAATAAACTGGCTGGCCTCCATCATCGACTCGTGCGTGCCGGTGTCCAGCCACGCATATCCGCGGCCCATGGTTTGTACATCGAGCGTGCCCTGCTCCAAGTAGAGGCGGTTCAAGTCGGTAATTTCCAACTCACCCCGGGCGGACGGCTTGACCTGCTTGGCCAGCGCCACCACTTGGGCGTCGTAAAAATACAGGCCTGTGACGGCATAGCGCGACTTGGGCGCCAGGGGCTTTTCTTCCAAGCTGATTGCACGGCCCTTGGCGTCAAACTCCACCACGCCGTAGCGCTCGGGGTCTTGCACCGCGTAGGCAAACACGGTGGCGCCAAGGGTTTGCTTGGTCGCACTGTCCAATAGCCCCGCAAAGTCGTGGCCGTAAAAAATGTTGTCGCCCAGCACCAGCGCGCTCGGGGCGCCGTCCAGAAACTCTTCGCCAATCAAAAAGGCTTGCGCCAATCCATCAGGCGACGGTTGTACGGCGTAGCTGATTTGAATGCCCCACTGGCTGCCATCGCCCAGCAGTTGTTCAAAGCGCGGTGTGTCTTGCGGTGTGGAGATCACCAAGACCTCACGTATACCCGCCAGCAGCAGCACACTCAAAGGGTAGTAAATCATCGGCTTGTCGTAAATCGGCAGCAACTGCTTGCTGACGACTTGCGTGACCGGGTACAGGCGCGTGCCCGAGCCCCCGGCCAGAATAATGCCTTTGCGCGCCTTGGTGTTGGCTGCCGTGGTGGTGTTTGAAGTTGCCATTTTTATGTTTTCCCTGTAATTTCTGTGAGCATGCGTGCCACCCCTTGCTGCCAAGAGGGCAGTGTTAAGCCGAAGGTGTTTTGCAGGCGCGTGGTGTCTAGGCGCGAGTTGAGCGGCCGCTGTGCTGGCGTGGGGTAGCTGGCGGTGGGCGTGGGCAGCACTTGCTCTGGGCCAGCCTTGAGCGACCAACCCAGCGCCTGCGCTTGGGCCAGCACGTAGCGTGCGTAGCCATGCCAAGTCGTTTCACCACTGGCCACGCAGTGGTAAAGCCCCGCCAACTCAGTTTGGACCATTGCTTTTTTAATGGCGTGCGCTGTGACGTCGGCCAGCAATTCAGCCGAGGTGGGGGCGCCAAACTGGTCGTCAATCACCGTCAAGGTGTCGCGGTCCCCTGCCAGGCGCAACATGGTTTTGGCAAAGTTGCCGCCGCGTGCGGCATAGACCCAGCTGGTTCTAAAAATAAGGTGTTTGGCGCAGACTGCCACCAAGCGTTCGCCTTCAAGCTTGGTCTGGCCGTAAACGCTCAACGGCCCGGTGGCGTCCAGCTCGCGCCAGGGCTGCTGGCCACTGCCGTCAAACACATAGTCGGTGGAGAAGTGCACCAGCCAGGCACCCAGTTTTTGGGCCTCAGCGGCCAGAACACCAGGTGCCAGCGCGTTGAGAGTGCGGGCCAATTCGGGCTCAGACTCGGCCTTGTCGACGGCGGTGTGGGCGGCGGCATTAACGATCACATCAGGCTTCACCCGGCGCACGGTCGCGGCCAAACCAGCCAAGTCACTCAGGTCGCCACGCAATTGGTCAGG
The DNA here is from genome assembly GCA_947372745.1 of Comamonadaceae bacterium. GTDB lineage: Bacteria > Pseudomonadota > Gammaproteobacteria > Burkholderiales > Burkholderiaceae_C > Rhodoferax. The sequence continues at coordinate 28,212 of CANBUY010000005.1, forward strand.
GTTGGATTGGGCATCCCGGCCCAGCGCCACCAACTCGCCCAGCACGCTCAAGGAGCGTTGCAACTCCCAGCCCAATTGACCGTCTTTGCCTAAGAGCAATATTTTCATAAAAACTTCATTTCAACTTATCCAAGGGTTGATTACATCCAAACCTAGGTCCGCAAAGTCTCGTTCGTTGCGCGTCACCATGCTCAAACCATGCTGCGCAGCGGTTGCCCCCAACAGACTGTCAATGGCTGGCAATGGACGACCCGCTGCGGCCACCAGACGGCCCCAGCGGTCTGCCACTGGCGCGTCAACAGGCAATATGCGGCCGGCAAAAAAACTTGGCAAGTCGGTCTCCAGCCAGTCCGTCAAGGCCATGCGCCGCTTGGCATCCAAGACACCTTCGATGCCTTTGCGCAACTCACCCAAGGTCAAAACACTCAAATACAGCGTGGACGCCGGTCTGCCTGAGAACCACTCGACCACACCAGCGTCAGGCGTCTTGCGGCGGAGTTCGGACAAGACGTTCGTGTCGAGCAAATAGCTCAAAACAACACCTCACGAGTCAAACTTATATCTCGATCGAGCGCGATGTCATCTGCGCCATATAGAGGAGACCTGCGCATGAAGTCGACCAAAGAATGGTCGTTGCCAGTCAGGCGTTCAAACATGGCGCGGGAGACCACCACCGCTACCGATTGGCCGTGCAGAGTGATGTTTTGCGGCCCCTCACTCTCAGCGCATTTGACGACTTCTGACAACCGGGCTTTGGCCTCTTGCATTTGCCATACGTGCATGTTGAACCTCCAAGTTAAATATTCTGACCAGACTAGTCAGAATGTAGCACAAGCCAGTGCAACAACAAAATCTTCATGCCTTAGTTGCCGTACTGCTTCGCCACCCAATCCCGGTAACCGCCGCTGAGCACGTTGGCGACCCACTCGGAGTTATCTAAATACCACTGCACGGTTTTGCGGATGCCGGTCTCAAAGGTTTCGGCGTGGGTCCAGCCCAGCTCGGTTTCTTTACCACTGAATATTGAAAATAAGACGCTCTATGCTGCCCGAACTTCATTCAACAGATCGGGATGACGATCCAGCACCTTGAGTAGTTTGACCAGAGCCAAAGGCGGTTTAGTCTTGCCGTTCTCATAACGCGAGAAAGCGTTGATTCCACCACCGAAAATTTCAGCGGCTTCGCGTTGGCCGAGATCGAGCTTCTTGCGCACGGAGATGATGAATCCAGGATCAACAATGGCGGCATTAACCTGCTTATTGAACGCCTGCATTTCGCGCATGACACGCTCGGTTTCAGCCAAGTCGGTAATGGACTCATCACATGCAGGGCAAAAATCAGCCATCACCAAAGGAATGATGGTGGTTTCGCCCTTGTACGTATATGGGAGGTCGCGTGTATCGTGGATCAACTCCGCCGCTCCGCAAACAGGACATTTCATGTTCATAGCTCCTTGAAGGACACGATCAGCACGTCATTGATGACCGTTAATTTCAGATATACGTCGCCCGCCGGCGTGCCAGGGCGGTACACATCTTGCCAGACTGTGTGATCGGCGTGCGTAGTCATGCTCTTGTAGAAATCTTCAGTCGTAAGCGCCATTACTACAGCCAGCATGTCAGAGAGTTGCAGCCCCAACTCAGTGGCCCCGAGTCTAGCTGCACGTGTCGCACGCACTTTTCCAGCTTCTACCAAGGATTTCACCTCAGTCAGCCTGCAATGTGGGATACGTTTCTCCATGGATGAATAATAACCTAGTTGGTTTAATCTGACGGACTTTGTTGGCTAATACCAGCACGGCTTAGTTCCCGGACTGCTGCGCCACCCAATCCCTGTAACCTCCGCTGAGCACATTGGCCACCCAGTCGGGGTGGTCTAGGTACCACTGCACGGTTTTGCGGATGCCGATCTCGAAGGTCTCGCCGGAATACTCAGCAGCACCGCGACATATGCAAAAAAGCTGGTTGCACGACTGTGGAGCGCTGGAGATATCAGGCCAGCATCTCCAGCAATACATCGTGCCAGGCCTTTTCGTCAATCTTGCCCATTTTTTTACCCAATCTGATCTTATCAACGCATCGCACCTGATCCAACAAAATACGGGCGGTCTTTCCCTGAAAAATTACATCGGGTCGACAACCCATCGGCTGACCGGCGCTGGTGATAGGGGCGATGATGACCCGGGGCAACATAGCGTTCATATCGTTCGGTGACACCACCAATGCAGGGCGAGTCTTTTGAATCTCGCTGCCAACTACAGGATCAAGGTTGACCCAATAAACATCCCCGCGTAAAACAAGCACCCGGCTCACCATACCCAGTCGCCGTCATCGGCCACGCGTGCGTCGCTCCAAGTCTGCGCGTCTACCTGCTCTTGAGCCAAGACGGCTTTTGATAACGTGGCCGACTGATCAAACCAACCATCACGCAGTTTGCGGTGAACGGGCCTAATCACAATCTGGCCTTCTTGCAACTCCATGTCGACCTGATCTTCAATCTGGCAAGACACAAGAAAGGCAGCGGGTATCAACACCCCCCTTGAATTGCCTATTTTTCGCATAGATGTCAACATGAAAGACCTCAGTAGTTATAACTAAATTATAACAATAATATGCAGCAGTATGCATGAGGGCAGAAAAACTGATCTTGCCGCTGGAACCATGCCCCAGCACGGCTTAGTTCCCGTACTGCTGCGCCACCCAATCCCGGTAACCACCACTAAGCACATTGGCCACCCAGTCGGGGTTATCCAGGTACCACTGCACGGTTTTGCGGATGCCGGTCTCAAAGGTCTCGGCGGGGGTCCAGCCCAGCTCGATCTCCAGTTTGCGCGCATCAATGGCGTAGCGGCGGTCGTGGCCGGGGCGGTCGGTTACGTAGGTGATCTGGTCTTGGTAGGGCTTGCCATCTGAGCGGGGCTTGAGTTCATCGAGCAGCGCGCACACGGTGTGGACGATCTCCAGGTTGGGCTTCTCGTTCCAGCCGCCCACGTTGTACACCTCGCCCAAGCGACCCGCCTCCAGCACCCGGCGGATGGCGCTACAGTGGTCGGTGACATACAGCCAGTCGCGAATTTGCTGGCCGTCGCCATATACCGGCAGCGCCTTGCCGGCTTGCGCATTCACGATCATCAGCGGGATCAGCTTTTCTGGAAAGTGGAACGGACCATAGTTGTTGGAGCAGTTGGTGGTGAGCACCGGCAGGCCGTAGGTGTGGTGGTAGGCGCGCACCAAGTGGTCGCTGGCCGCTTTGCTGGCCGAGTACGGGCTATTGGGCTCGTAGCGATGGACCTCGGTAAAGGCCGGGTCGGTCTTGCTCAAAGAGCCATAGACCTCGTCGGTGGAGACATGCAGAAAGCGGAAGGCGGCCTTACTGGTAGCCTCCAGGCCACCCCAATACGCCCGCACCGCCTCCAGCAGGTTGAAGGTGCCCACAATATTGGTCTGAATGAACTCGCCCGGCCCGCTGATGGAGCGATCCACATGCGATTCGGCGGCAAAGTTCAGCACGGCACGCGGTTGGTGCGTGGCCAACAACTGGTCAACCAGCGCGGCGTCGCCAAAATCGCCGTGCACAAACGTATGGCGCGCATCACCGTCGAGCGAGGTCAGGTTTTGCCGGTTGCCCGCGTAGGTGAGTTTGTCGAGGTTGATGACCGGCTCGTCTGAGGCACGGAGCCAGTCGAGTACGAAGTTGCTGCCAATAAAGCCGGCACCGCCGGTGACGAGAATGGTCATTTAATTTTTATCCCCGAATATTAAAAACTGGTTTTTTAACTGGCGCCATGGCCCGTCGCAAACCCTCACTTACCGACACAGGCGGCACCCAGCCGAGCAAATTGCGGGCTTTGGAAATATCAAGCTGCAAATTGCAGCGCAAGCGCTGCACCGCCTCCACCCCGCCCAGTAAAGTGACCCCCGCTTGCAAGGTCAAAACAGAAATGGGCAGAAAACGAGTCGGCACCCCGGAGGCTTGTAACATGCCGCGCACCAGCTCGGTGGTGGACAGGTCTTTCCCGTCACTGACAAAAAAAGTCTGGTTGACGGCTTGGGGGTGGGTCAACAAAGAATACGAGCAAGTGTCATTTGACATCGTGAATTACAGGATTGATTACAGCCAAGAGTAAGCAAGAAATAAAAAACCACACCCGCTCAAAAGGTTTCCGACGACATTTACTTGCGTTTAAAGCCAGCCACAAATAGCCAGCACGACCACTACGCAAGCCACGCTGCACAACAGGCAACCTAGAAGCGTTACAAAGATCAGATATCAGCAAGGATTGGTGAAAAGCATGCCCACTCAAAACTTTTCGTGACCGGTAAACAAACGAAGCCCAGCCCGCATTGACTCCAATCTGATTATTCGCGTGCTGCCGGTATCTCATACTTGACCAGCTATCAATTACCCAGGGGAAATTGTGAGATCTTGCGAAGGCATAGAACAACCAGTCATGGTATTCAGCGCTTTTTAGCTGATCCAACTCGGCACGTACCATCTTTTGCAGCTGTATCGCCAAACTGGAGTGCAAAACATAGGTACAGCCCGGCCCGGCCGACTCAAACAAAAAGTCACAACTTCGTTGTGGACTAGCTTTATTCACGAAACGTTCTTCGCCTGTAGACCAGAAAGCCGTAAAGTTACTCGAATAACCAAGCGCACATTGCTCCGTCAATAAACAGTGTGCGCGCCAAAGTTTCTCTGGATGCCAAATATCATCTTGATCAGCAAAGCTCAGATAGTCAAACCCGGTCAAATCAACATCCCGCAAGAGTCGGTAGAAATTAGGTCCAGCGCCGCCAAAGCGCTCGCCAAAAGGCAATAACGTTAAACGTGTTTCAGTCTGACCCCACTCGGTAAGGCAGTCCTCAGTACCGTCAGTTGATTGATCTACACTTATGAATATCTGAATTCCCACATTCTTCTGCAGCAGGATAGATTCGATTTGCGAGTCGATATATGCCATGCCGTTGTAAGCAGCCAAGCACACCGCAAAACGTGGTGTTATATCTTTAGCTAGCATCTAATATTTTCCGTATTGCTGCATTATTTAAAGCTAACTGTCCAGTGTGCGTAGGCGTCAAACCATCAACCATAATGCTCCATAAACTCTTCCAATCAGGAGCAAATGGGGCAGGTGGAGTAGGCTGATGACTCCCAAGCGGTTGCCATGTATTCAACAACATTGATTGCATTAGATCAGCAAGTGCCTCAGCAGACTCCGCAGGAAAGAAACTCACAAGGTCGTAGGTGCCCACAGTTTCGTGGGCGTATGGAAGATCGGCTACAAGCAGTGGCAGGCGTTGCGCCTTGGCTTCGGTAATAGGCAAACCCCAAGTCTCCAGTTTGCTTGGAAATACGACTGCGCAAGCCTCACGATACTGCGCTGCCATCGCATCCTTGGTCTGACGGCCGATGAACTTGATTTGCGGCGTTGCACCAAACTTATTTAAAAGCCAGCGAGCATATCGGTTTTCTCTACCATCAAGGGTAAGCCGCACCTCAAAGCTGCTGGCACCGCGTGAAGCAAGTATTTGCGTCGCCTTACACACAGTTTCAATATTCTTAAATACCCTTGGCAAGGCGGGATAAATAAAGACAAACAGCTCGTCTTGCTTAGGCGCACTTAGACACTCTACATGTTGCAAGGATGGGTGAGCAACAACAACAGGAATATTCCCCATGCGCCGTATAAACTCGGCACGAAGCCATTGCTGCTGCACGATTACGCAGTAATTACGCCGTATGAATACACGGTACAGCAAAGCATAAAGCTGGTTGAACAATAAAAACGTTGGCTCTTGCACCGCCTCACGCATACTGATTCGATAAAAAGGCGAAGGATTGTGGCAATATACCGCCTGACGTGTTGCCGATACTCGCGGCGTGATATCGTGCAAAGACAGCCATAGAGCAGGCTTAAGTTGACGAGAAATATGTTGAAATCCTATCCACTCCCAATACAACCTACGGAACCAGGATTTCTTTGCACTCGGGATGGCAATAAAACGGATACGCGGTTCATCAATGAGTTCGGTGCTATTAACAATAGCAACTATCTCAATATCAATTGGCAGCACAGCCGCCGCAGAAGCCAAACATTCACGTAGCACAGTGAGTGGCCCGCCCTCGGTAAAATTTACTGCAGACACAACGATGCGAAACATACTAAGTCTTTCTCCAAGTTTTAGTTTTTGCATCAAACAGCCTTATTACACGTGCTGGGTTTCCAGCCGCGATCGAATTCGGTGGAATATCGCGCGTAACAACCGAATTGGCACCAACGATCGCTCCATCTCCAACGGTTACGCCCGGCAAAATGCACACCTGCTCGCCCAACCACACATTATTTCCAATGTGGACAGGACGAGATGAAAGCGGCCGATCAGCGGGAGGGATTTCTGGTACAGATAAATCATCCTGTAACTGGTAGCTTCCATGATTATGATCGCTGATGAAAACACGACTAGCGATTAATACGTGGTCGCCAATCACCACCTTTTCGATAGCTCCAATATGCACGGAGTCGTTGATCTGTACGTTGCGACCGATAAACAAGACAGGCGAACCGCCACGTGGTGCGGCTGCATCTAACCGGACATTCACTCCGGTCGTGAGTCCGTCACTGAATTGAATAGACGAGCTTCCACGCACATATATTGGGAAACGAACAAGACGTGCGTGCGGGAACAAGATGCGGGTCAGTACCCAGTTCTTAGCAAGCCTGACACTCCCCAATAGTCCATATCTTTTGATCATATGTGCGGCTCCTTTTCAAAGTGCAGCGATTTGATATTTTTAAAATAATACGATGTAGCATAAATAGGTAAAAAGTAGAAGGCAAAATCGAATGCCTGTCCAATTGCTAAACCTTCTTCTGTTGGCAATGTGAGTGAAACGATAACCGCGAAGGACAATAAACTATACGACAACAGGCTTTGCCCTCTATAGTTTAAAAAATATCGACGAATGCATCCGAAAATCATACCAATGATGAAGGCATGCAATAGGGCTAAGACCGGGCCTAAATACAATTCACCGCGAACGTAAAACGGTAAATTTGGCCCCAAAGATTCTGAAAAATCAGTACCAAATGGCAGGGTGCTACGAACGAACTGGTTACCGATCGGAATACCGTAGTCAATCAAACGTAACGAACCCAGCACTGAACCGAAGGTGTCACGAAGATAATCTAGCGGACCAAGCCCAGCAAACTCAATTCGCACATTTTCCTGTCCCCAGTAAAGCAATACATCGCCAGAGTAAAAAAGACGGAGGACAAATGCGTCGAAAGCGTCCTTAGCCGACCCGTGCTCTGTGACGAGGACGATCGCGACTGGAATTAATGCAATGGCCAGCAATATCGGGATGATGCGGCGCAGGCGCGGCGCATCATTGCGTAACTGAGCGCTCACGAACGGCTTGGCACTGAAGAGCCCGATGGCGAAAATAGCTGGAAGTAGCGCGCCTTTTCCCCCACCTGTTATTGTTATAAGTACTGAAAGCATGACAAAAATAACCGCGAGAACTGTGCGCTCCCATAGCCACCAGTACAGACTGGCGATCATGACAAACACACCAACGCTCCAGTTAAAGCGCCGGATGAATCCGAACCCATCAGCATATGCCTCGCTCTTTTGTAGCGAGGGGTCGTCCGAGAGCAGAATGACACCAGATTTCATCCACATGATGGTGTTGAATCCGAGGTAAAAAAGACCGCACACAATGACGATGGCGCGGAACTGCTGGAAATCGGCATGCATCTGCAGCGGTGGCAAGGCTAGCTGAGACTGGCCAGATACCAAGAAAAAACCTGCATAGAAAAAAGTAAAGTACAAAAAAATTCTCGCTAGCAGCCAAGTGCTATCTACCGCGAAGCAACCCAACGCCAATGAAAAGGCAGAGGTCAGAACGAAAAAAAACAACGGGTCAGCGATGTTTGCAACCCGCTGGCGAACGAGGGCGTATTGCACGGCACATGTAGCGGCGAAAGCCAAAAGCAGCGTGATTAGGTTGTCATTGATCATTGATCGCCTCCGCGAAGGAAGGTTAAGTCCCTATGTAGAATTGAATACCGGATTGACACTGCAAACATAACGAGCTTGACGGCGATCCGCTGGATAAGCGGCCGCCGCTCGTAGATGAAATGGTAAGCGGCCCGCATTGCTGCAAATTTCTCTACTCGTTTGGCTAGAGGTCCAGAGAAGAAACTCAGATCGTGCATGATCACCGAATCAATAACGAACAATCTAGACCTGCGATCCATATAGTCCAACATAAACTGCGTATCAGTGCCGTAAAAACGCAGTCGTTCGTCATACACCGGAAACGATCCAAGCAGATAAGACGAAGAAATTATCATGCCGCTGTTAATCGCGCAGACCTGCTTCGACTGCATGCTACCCATCGCGTCGGACCGCCACTGCCGGCCCCAACCGCAGAGGTAAGTTACAGGGCTGACCCAGCGGCCGTTGGCACGCACCATGGGCAGGAATAAGTCGACTTCTGGATGCGCCACAATTGCAGCGGCGGCTTTTTCCAGGTAATCCACCGGCAGCTCGCTGTCTTGGTCGAGCAAAAGTAAATGCTCGCCCACCTGCAGATGTTGCCTGACTACCCAGTTGTAGATAGCTGACAAGCCGAGATTATCTGGGGTTGAGATGTAGGTCCCGGTCTGGCCTAGCGCGGTCCAATTCACTCCGTGCGGTTGGGGCGAGTTGTCCCAGACGATGATACGCAGCTTCCATTCGCTACTTTCGCACAGGACCAGACTACGCAATGACGGGGTATCGTTCGGCTCGCAGCCGTAGACGACGATGAGCGCTAGCAGCTCCGCACTCATGCCAGTCGGAGGCGTTTGAGCAGGCCTTTGTATTTGAAATAAACGAAAGAAACTGCAACCCACATCGGTCCAAAATTATTTCGCACAATACTGTAAACCTCAAAGAAACGAGTCGTTGTGTGTGAAATGCCCCCTGAGTCGTGAACTGCAACTACATCGGTACAAAGCAAAATTTTGCCCCCTGTACATAACAGACGCTGATTCAAATCAAAATCAGAAAAGACCTTGTATCGAAGGTCGTATCGCAGCAGGGTAGTCTTTCGATAAAAACAACCCTGATGGTGCAAGGTATTGTGGAAGCGTAAACGCAAACCGGCCGAAGGCATATGCAACCCGTTAGCCGAAGTTTGCACAACTCCTGCAATACAGATAACATCTTGCGGCACGGTCTCATCAAATAGCCCCGGAATACGAAATAGTCGATCCCCAATATTAAGGTGATAAATAAACTGGCCATGTGCAAGATCTATTGCTTTATTCATCGCATCGTAAATTCCATCGTCAGGCTCGCTAACCCAATAGTCCAACTGACTGCTAAAGCTCTTTAGAATGTCGCATGTACCGTCTGTCGATCCGCCATCGACGACGATGTATTCAATGTCTCCCCGCTTCTGCTGCAGCACACTTTCAATAGTTGATCTTATTTGCGGAGCACCGTTGAAGACGACTGTAATGACGCTTATCAGGGGAGTTGTCCACTCGCTCTTCAACAACCTTTCGCTCGAACGCTTGCCACCGTGTGAAGAGACTGATCTTTCAGGCACATGACAGTGCGCAATCACCCCGTGATCTCCGACTTCACCTTCAACACTAACATCGCGATAGTTGGTCATCGTCAAGCTTTCACGAAAAATTTGAAGCCAATGCGTCTGAGTGAATAAGATAACATCTTCAAAACTTCAGCTATGGAACCACTGCCTTCATACTCGCGGAGATACAATATTGGGGGTAGCCAACGATAATCGAATCTCATTTGCTGAAGCCAACTATGCGCCAGATAATCCAACCACTGGTGTTGTCCCTTATTGTTAATCAAGAAAAACGCAATAGCTGATCTATAACCATTTACGACATCATTATTTGAATTCTCAATCGAGAATGAACCTGCATGCGCTCTAAAATAAACGAATGGCCTTTGTATATTCGCCACATAGAGATACTTCTGTGAAGTCAACAACATAATCATGACATCCGGTCCAGCACCATTTTTTTCAAACTGTCTCGGTGTTGAAGTCGGAAATGTAGTGTGAAGATTTTTTAATAAATCGGAAGTGCGGATTAAAACAGCACCAGGACTCACTGGTGCTTTACCCGCTAAAACTAGGTTTAAAAATTCAGCTGAACTTAATCTTGAAGAATCAACCTGAGAGTAAGCAACGACCGAATCATCCCTGGATTTTCCGATACGTGCAGCACAGTACACCAGTGCAACATCTGGATCGTCCAATTTCGGCACCATTTCACTCAGACAACTCACTTCTAACGAGTCATCACTGAACAAGATTTTACTGAGTACGCCCTTGGCTTCTTGGGCGCAACGCATCCAATTACGTACTGGTCCAATATTTGACTCATTTCGAAATATCCGTACCCGTTGATCCACCGCTGCAAATTGCTGGCATATTTCCCAAGTACCATCATCGCTCGCGTTATCTACCACGATGATTTCAAAGTCTGTGAAGGTTTGATGCAGTGCTGACTGAATGCACTCAGTGATGAAGTCTTTGCGGTTGAAGACGGGAATCAGAATGCTGACTTTAGGCTGATGAATTTGTTCATCGGTCATGCTGCAGTCTCCCTTGTACGCTTTCGTATTATTTGATTAACCTGAATTGGCAACGCGACGGCAGCCAGCAATAAACTGACAACTGTCGCCAAGACAACGCCGCTTAAACCCAATCCGAACCATTTCACAAATAAAATAGCCAATGGAATATTGATAACCATCGCGATCACTGCTGTATAAAGTTGCAACTTAATTTGGCCAATTCCATTAACAAACATTGCATAAATGTTATTCCAGGTAGAGACTAAAACAAATAATCCAATTGAAATTACCAGCGGCTGCGACACCGTCATTTCGTGTCCAATCCATATAGCAACAATCGGTTTAGTCAATAATCCCATTGTAAAAATAGCCACTAAAACACCACCAAAAATCATCAACTGTTTTTTGAGCATCCGCTTGATCCAAATCGTGTCATTCCGGTGGTAAGCGTCTGTGTAAGCTGACCACAGAGGTGCTGAAATAAGAGTGTGAGCAAAAGTTATTAAACCAAACAACTTGAATACCACATCGTATTGCGTTACATACTCCGGGCCAAGCAATTGAGTAATTAGTATTTTATCTGTCGTAAAAATTATTAATACTGCAATTTGTATCGTAAAAAACTGCATCCCCACTGATAAGAGCGGGCTAACGTGCTGCTTATCAAGATACGGTTTGGGTCTTAATTCAGGCTGACTTTGGTAAAACCAGCAGCTCAACCCTATGTTTGCAATGACCAAGGAGACGCCGTAGGCTAAGGCGAGGTACGTTATGGTGGCATCCGTTGTTTTAGTCAACACAAAAACAAACAAGAGTGCCAATACATTTGAAATCAATTGACTCAGTGCCGTCATCGCTGTTTTTTGCACAGCGCCCAATATCGCACTGATCAAACCGATCCAAAAATTCAAAACAACGAAAAACACAGCCACTTGCACGGTCAGGCGCAAAGTAGTTTCTGAAATGGCCTGGGTATTAAAGACGGCCTGCCATGGCACAAAAAATGACGCGCCGGTCACCAGCGCCCACAGTACCAATGCGATCAAGCCAATCAGACTGTAGCCAGAGGCAATGTAATTGGCGGCTTCTGCCTTGTCATTTTTAGCCAGGGCTTCGGCCACTTTGTTGCGCAAGCCATTTCCCACCCCCAGATCAAAGAACACGATCCACGACATGACTGTGAGCAGCGTTGACCACACGCCAAACTGCTCTTGCCCCAGGTAGCGAATCATCATCGGAATAGCCAGAAACGACGCCAACATGGCCACCACTTTGTAAGCGACGGCGCCCTTTATCTGCTGCAGATAATTGCGGGTGCGTTCCTTGGAGACATCTGCCGTCATTGAGTGGCGCTCACCCATTCAACCATGCGCGCTACGCCCTCTTGTGCGGAGACCACGGGTTGCCAGTTGAGCAGTTGTTTGGCTTTGCCAAGGTCAGATACAAACACGCGTTGGTCGCTCTCGCGCACGGGGAGTTGGGTGTAGTTCAGTTTGACGCCAGCTATTTGCTCCAGCAGCGCAAACAGCTCAAGTAAAGACAAACTGTTCTCAAATCCGCCTCCGACGTTAAAGGCTTGGCCTTTGGCGCTGTCAATATGGTTAACGGCGGCCATGTAGAGCCGCTTCATATCGTCCGCGTGGAGCACGTCGCGTACTTGTTTGCCGTTGCCAGAAATAGTGAAAGGTATGGCATTTTTGTCTTTGCCCGCTTCAATCGCCTTTTGACAAAACCAGCCCACCCATCCTTGATCGTAAGTCGCAAATTGCCGACCGCCATACATGGATGAATGCCGAAACACCACGGTTTTGAGTCCAAAGATGCGGGCGTAATCCAGCATGTATTGGTCTGCTGCGCCTTTGGAGCAGCCGTAGGGTGAATGAAAACTGAGCTGTGTTTGCTCGTTAATGCCATTGGGGAGCTCAACGCACTGGTAGCGGGACTCTGTTTCAACGTAGGTGTATTGCTCCAGGTCGCCATAGACTTTATTGGTGGACGAATACACCACTGTGGCGTTGGGCGCATGTTGGCGCACGGCTTCGAGCAGGTTGTGGGTGCCCATCACGTTGACTTCAAAGTCCATGCGTGGGTTGGCAATGGAGGTGGTCATGGCCACTTGGCCGGCCAGGTGAAAGATGGCGTCTGGCTTGAATGCCTGTATCACGCGGGTGATGTCGTTTTGGTTGCGGATGTCGCCGTGCTCAAAAGTAAATTTACCTTGGGTTTGCAGCCAAGCCAGGTTTTCACGTGAGCCATTGCGGTAGAGGTTGTCAAACACAAGCAGTTCATCGCCACGGGCCAAGGCATCGGATGCAAGGTTGCTGCCCAAGAAGCCGCAGCCGCCGGTAATCAGTAGTTTCATTGTTTAAATTCCAGTTGTATTGTTTTCTTGAGTCCGGCGTTCAGGTCAAACGCAGGCGCCCAGCCTAGTTGCGTCATGCGCGCTACGTTGGCCATGCAGTGCATGGCTTCATTGGTGCGATAGGGCAATTCGCCAAAGCGCAATTCGGTACGGGACGCCGTTAGGCGATGTGCGGTTTCGACAAAATGCCGAATACTGGGGGCAACGCCAGAACCCACTTCTATATCCTGCTCAGTATCAAACTTGTGGCCTTGCGTGAGCAGCGTGTCATAGGCGCTAACGACATCGTCAATGTAGATAAAGTCACGCGTTTGCTCTCCGGCTGTGAGCTTTAGCACGGGGTCGTTGCGCCGGCAGGTGTGCAGCACATGTGTGGTGAATTTGGATACGTCGTCACCAGGGCCGTACATGTGCTGGAGCAAGACGTTAATAAACCTTATTTGCCCGCCGTATTGGGTCGCCAGCATGCGGCCCCATTGTGCAAATTGGTTTTTACTGAGCGCATAAGGGCTCACTTCGGGTCCCAGGGCGCTGCCCGTGTTAATGAAGCACACCGGTTGTGCCGCATGCTGCAAGGCTTGCAAAATGACCAGCCCCAGGCGCAGATTGGCGTCAAAAAGTTGCAGGCTGGTTTCAGCTTGCCGACCATAGGCGCAGGCGGTGTGAACTACAACTTCGGGTTGAACCTGTTTTACAAAGGCAGCCACTTCGGCATCGGTGGTGCAACGGCCAATATCGAACGACGTGTCTAAACTGCGCAGTCGGTCCAGCTTTGATGTTGGCCGCAGCAACAAGGCAACCTGGTGCCCGGCATTACGCCAATGGAGAGCTAACGCGCTCCCCAAGAAGCCACTAGCACCAGTCAAGAGTATTTTCACAAGAGAGTCGTCTAAATCAGAAATTCACACCGAGATAAGACTCAATCTTCTGCGCTGCAAACTCCAGCATCTCGCGTGTGAGCGCGGGTTGAACGCCTATCCAGAAGGTGTTGTTCATCACGTTATCCGTGTTGGTCAGGTCGCCGCTGATGCGGTAGTTGGCCCCAATCATGTAGGGCTGGCAGGTGAGGTTACCGGCAAACAGCAAGCGGGTGCCCACTTTGTTTTGGTCCAGGTAGGTGAGTAAGTCCAAGCGTGTTACAGGGCAGTTGTCTTTGAGCGTAATGGGGAAGCCGAACCACGACGGGTCTGAGTGTTCGGTGGGTTCGGGCAGGTGCACGAACTCTTCGCAGTCTTTCAGGCGTGCTTTTAAAAAGGCGAAGTTGTCTTTGCGGGCCTGGATGAAGGCCGGGGCTTTGTCCAACTGGGCCAGGCCGCAGGCGGCTTGCATATCGGTGATTTTGAGGTTGTAGCCCAAGTGGCTGTAGGTGTATTTGTGGTCGTAGCCTTCAGGCAATTTGCCCAGTTTTTGGCAAAAGCGCTTGCCACAGGTGTTGTCTTTGCCAGGGGCACAGTAGCAGTCGCGGCCCCAGTCGCGAAAGCTTTCGGCGATGGTTTTGAGTTCGTCGTTGTTGGTAAACACCGCGCCGCCCTCCCCCATGGTGATGTGGTGCGCAGGGTAAAAACTCAGCGTGCCAATGTCACCAAAAGTGCCCACCATTTGGCCCCGGTAGGTGGTGCCCAGGGCGTCGCAGCAGTCTTCGACCAGCCACAAATTGTATTTTTTGCACAAGGCGGTGACCACGTCTAGGTTGAACGGGTTGCCCAAGCTGTGTGCCAGCATGATGGCTTTGGTCTTGGGGCCAATGGCGGCTTCAATTTTGGTGGCGTCAATGTTGTGGGTGAGCGCGTCAACATCGACAAACACGGGCACGGCGCCAAACTGCAAGATGGGGTTGACGGTGGTGGGAAAGCCCGCCGCCACGCCAATGACTTCGTCGCCTTTTTGAATGGCCCTCGCGCCCAGTTTGGGCGAGGTGAGCGCGCTAAAGGCGACCAGGTTGGCTGACGAGCCGGAGTTGACGGTGAGCAGGTGCTTGACGCCGATGAAGGCGGCTAGTTTTTTCTCAAACTCGGCGTTGAAGCGCCCCGTGGTGAGCCAGCCATCCAAAGAGGCTTCGACCATGTTCTTGAGCTCTTCGGCGCCCACGACTTTGCCAGATGGAGGCACCACGGTCAGGCCGGGCAAGAAGGTCTGGGGGGCTAGCGATATGGCAGCAAATTCTTCAACGAGTTGGGCAATTTGCGCGCGCAGGGCTTGGGTTTTGGCGTTTTCCATGAGGCTAATCAGTTTCTATTGAGAGGGTTAATTGGTTATTGCTTGGTAGGCTTGCAACTGGGCCAAGGTAATTTGGCGCATGTTGGCACCCGCTTCGCGCTGCTTAGACCAGTCAATGATGAGTGCCAAGGCGTCTTTGAGACGCAAGGCGGGGTGCCAGTCGAGGCGGCTGCGGGCCTTGGAGATGTCAAGCTTGAGGTAGTGGGCTTCGTGCGGGTGTTCACCGTTGTCGACTTGCCACTGCGCGTCAGCACCCCACAGTGCCGCCATTTGCTCGACGATCCAGCCGACCGGTTTGGCGTCTTCGTCGTTGGGGCCAAAGTTCCAGCCTTCACCGAAGCTGGGACCGTGTTCAAACAGTTGCTCGGCCAGCGTGAGGTAGCCGCGCAAGGGCTCCATCACATGTTGCCAGGGGCGAATGGCGTGCGGGTTGCGAATATCCACCTTGCGGCCTTGCTCGAAGGCGGCCAGGATGTCGGGAATCAGCCGGTCTTGCGCCCAGTCGCCGCCGCCAATGACGTTGCCGGCGCGCACGGTGGCGGTAGCCACGCCGTGTTGGGCATAGTTGTTGGCATTGAAGAACGAAGAACGGTAAGCCGCACTGACCAGTTCAGCGCAGCCTTTGCTGTTGCTGTAGGGGTCAAAGCCACCCATGGGTTCGTTTTCCCGGTAGCCCCAAACCCACTCTTTGTTTTCGTAGCATTTGTCGGTGGTGATATTGACCACGGCTTTGACGCCGGGGGTGTTGCGCACCGCCTCCAGTAAATGCACGGTGCCCATAACGTTGGTGGAATAGGTCTCGACCGGGTTTTGGTACGAGTAGCGCACCAGCGGTTGCGCCGCCATGTGGATGACGATTTCGGGCTGATGTTCGGCAAAGACGGCTTGCAACTTAGGCAGATCACGAATGTCGCCAAGCACATGGGTCATGCCCTGCGCCACATCGGCCATCTCGAACAGGCTGGGGTCGGTGGGCGGTGCCAGGGCGTAGCCCGTGACTTGCGCGCCCAGCGACTGCAGCCAGAGCGATAGCCAACTGCCTTTGAAGCCAGTATGCCCGGTCAGCAGAACGCGTTTGCCAGACCAAAAGGCGGGATTCATGGCCAAACCTTCCACGGCGCCTTGCCCGATTGCCACAGTTCTTCAAGGTGAATTTTGTCGCGTAGCGTGTCCATGGGCTGCCAAAAGCCGTGGTGTTGGTAGGCGGCCAGGTTGCCTTCTTGTGCCAGGCGTTCCAGGGGCTCGCGCTCCCAGGTAGTGGTGTCGTCGGTGATGTAGTCAATCACGTCAGGTGACAACACAAAAAAGCCGCCGTTGATCATGGCGCCGTCACCTTTGGGCTTTTCCATGAAGCTGTTGACCTTGCTGCCTTTTAGGTCCAGTGCGCCAAAGCGTCCAGGGGGAATGGTGCCTGTCAGGGTTGCCTTGACGTTTTGCGCTTTGTGAAAGGCAATGAGTTCGGTGATGTTGACGTCACCCACACCATCGCCGTAGGTAAAGCAAAAAGCTTCTTCGTCTTTGACGTAGCCAGCCACTCGCTTTAAGCGGCCACCGGTCATGGTGTCTTCGCCGGTGTCTACCAGCGTAACTTTCCAGGGTTCGGCATTGCGTTGGTGTACTTCCATGCTGTTCTTGCTCATGTCAAAAGTAACATCGGACATGTGTAGGAAGTAGTTGGCAAAGTACTCTTTAATGACATAGCCCTTGTAGCCACAGCAGATGACAAAGTCGTTGATGCCGTGGTGGGAATAAGTCTTGAGGATGTGCCACAAGATTGGCTTGCCGCCGATCTCGATCATTGGTTTGGGGCGTGTCGAGGTTTCTTCGGAGATGCGGGTGCCTAGACCACCCGCCAAGATGACAGCTTTCATTTTTACTCCACACTCACATTAACTTCATACCCATGCTTTTTAAGCAAAGCGTGTTGTTTGGCCTGCGCCAAATCGTGCGCTACCATCTCGGCGCACATCTCCTGCGCGGTGATCTCGGGCACCCAGCCTAGTTTTTGTTTGGCTTTGGTGGGGTCACCGAGCAGGGTTTCGACTTCTGTGGGGCGGAAGTAGCGGGGGTCTATGCGGACGATGGGCTCAGGGGGGCATGGGTTCCCGCCTTCGCGGGAATGACAGTACGCGACTTCATCTACGCCTGTGCCTTCCCAGCGCAGTTGCATGCCCAGGGCGTTGGCTGTCCACTCTATGAATTGACGCACGCTGTATTGCACGCCGGTGGCGATGACGAAGTCTTCCGCGCTGTCTTGTTGCAGCATCATCCATTGCATGCGCACGTAATCTTTGGCGTGGCCCCAGTCGCGCAGGGCATCGATGTTACCCATGTAAAGGCAATTCTCCAGGCCTTGGCTGATATTGGCCATGCCACGGGTGATTTTGCGGGTGACAAAGGTTTCGCCTCGGCGTGGGCTCTCGTGGTTGAACAGGATGCCGTTGCAGGCGTACATGCCGTAGGCTTCACGGTAGTTGACCGTGATCCAGTAGGCATACATCTTGGCCACAGCGTAGGGGCTACGAGGGTAGAAAGGGGTTGTTTCTTTCTGTGGTGTTTCTTGCACCAGACCGTAAAGCTCACTGGTAGAGGCTTGGTAGAAGCGGGTTTTCTTCTCCAGACCCAAAATACGAATGGCTTCCAAAATACGCAGTGTGCCCATGCCGTCGACATCGGCGGTGTATTCGGGGCTCTCGAAGCTAACAGCAACGTGAGACTGCGCGCCTAGGTTGTAGATCTCATCAGGCTGAGTTTCCTGGATGATGCGCGTCAGGTTGCTGCTGTCACTCAGGTCACCGTAGTGCAATTTGAAGCAGGCATTATCCACATGCGGGTCTTGGTAGATGTGGTCCACGCGCTGGGTGTTAAAGGAGCTGGCCCGACGTTTGATGCCGTGCACGATGTAGCCTTTTTCAAGCAGAAATTCGGCAAGGTAAGAGCCGTCTTGACCGGTGATGCCGGTTATGAGGGCGATTTTTTGTTGTGTGGTCATGATGTTTTGGGTGGTGACGATATGGATTGCCGCGCTACGCTCGAAATGACGAATTTAGGAAATCTTGGTAGGCCTGCACCAGGCCCTGCTCAAGGCCCACTTGAGCTTGCCAGCCCAACGCATTTAGGCGGCCGCTATCCATCAGCTTGCGGGGTGCACCATCGGGTTTGTTTGTGTCAAAGTCGATGTCACCCTGGTAGCCAACGGTGTTGCCTACGGCCAGGGCCAGTTCTTTGATGCTGACATCATCACCAAAGCCTACGTTGATGTGGCTTTGCATCGGTTGGGTATGGGCATCGAGCGTGACTTTGGGCAGGTTCATGACAAAGACGCAGGCAGCAGCCATATCGTCCACATACAAAAATTCGCGCTTGGGGGTGCCGCTACCCCAAATGGTGACGCTAGGTGAGTTGCTCAACTTAGCTTCATGAAAACGGCGGATGAGTGCGGGTATGACGTGGCTATTTTCCGGGTGGTAGTTGTCGCCTGGGCCATACAGATTGGTGGGCATGACGCTGCGGTAATCAACCCCATGACTGGCGCCGTACTGTCGGTTGTAACTCTCACAGAGCTTGATACCTGCTATTTTGGCAATGGCGTAGGGCTCGTTGGTGGGCTCCAAGGGGCCGGTCAGTAAGGAGGATTCAGCCATTGGCTGCGGCGCCATTCTTGGGTAGATACAGCTAGAGCCCAAAAACAAAAGCTTTTGCACACCGTTGCGGAAAGCCGCCTCAATCACGTTGGCCTGCACCATCAGGTTTTGGTAGATGAACTCGGCGGGGAAGGTATTGTTTGCATGAATACCACCTACTTTGGCAGCGGCTAGGTAGACCTGGCTGGGTTTTTCAGCCTCAAAAAATGCTTGTACAGCGGCTTGGTTGGTGAGGTCCAACTCGGCGTGGGTACTGGTAACTATTTGGGTCTGACCCTGCGCTGCCAGCGTGCGGACTATGGCGCTGCCCACCATGCCGCGATGGCCGGCTACGTAGATTTTTTGGGGTTCTGCGGTCATAAGATGGAATGCTTCGCTTCGCTCGCAATGACGGTATTTGACACACTCCCGCTAACGGGCGCCCGCCCATAAGTGTCCTCAAACCTCACAATGTCATCCTCGCCCAGATAACTGCCCGACTGCACTTCAATTAGTTCAAGATCGGTTTTACCCGGATTCTCCAACCTGTGCGTCACGCCTAAGGGGATGTAGGTGCTTTGGTTTTCTGTGAGCAGGATTTCTTCGTCACCCTTGGTGACCAGGGCGGTGCCTTTGACCACAATCCAGTGCTCGGCACGGTGGTAGTGCATTTGCAGGCTGAGCTTGGCGCCGGGGCGCACGGTGATGCGCTTGACTTGGTGGCGCTCGCCCACATCGACGCTGTCATATGCACCCCAAGGGCGGGCCACCTTGCGGTGCTGCACAGACTGCGAAATGCCATCGGCATCCAGGCGCGCCACCACGAGCTTGACTTGCTCCACATGACTGCTGGCCGCGACCAGCAAGGCGTCGGGCGTGTCGATGATGATGAGGTCTTGCGTGCCTAGCGTGACCACCGGGCGGTGCGGGGCGTGCACAAAGGTGTTGCTTGATTGCAAGGCAAAGCCTTGGCCGTGGATACGGTTGCCCTGGGCATCCGCCGGGGTTAAATCGGCCACTGCGTTCCAGCTGCCGACATCGCTCCAGGCGCTGGCAAAGGGGAGCACGGCCACATTGGCGTGGTGCTCCATCACGGCGTAGTCGATGCTCTCTGAGCGGCAGGCCACAAAAGCTTCTTCTTGGGGCCGCACAAAGTTGCCGTCTTTGGCAGCCGCGTCCATGGCCTGCTGGCAGGCTTGCAGGATATCGGGTGCGTGCTGGCCCAAAGCGCTGAGCAGGGTTTGGGCGGAGCATAAAAAGATGCCGGCATTCCACAGCGCGCTGCCTGTGAGCAGCAAGGCTTCGGCCTTGTCTTGCGCGGGCTTCTCAGAAAAGCCGTCTACCGCAAAGGCGCCGTCTGGCCGCAGGCCGCCCTGGCGGATGTAGCCGTAGGCGGTGCTGGGGAAAGTGGGTGAGATGCCAAAGGTGACGATGGCACCACCTAGCGCTGCAGCCACCCCGCTTTGCACGACCTGGGCAAAGGCAAATTCATCAGGAATGTGGTGGTCTGAGGGGCAAAACAGCAAGAGGTCTGCAGGCTGGACGGTAAGCGCCGCAATGGCCATGGCGGCGGCGGTGTTGCGCGCCACCGGCTCCAACAAAACGGTGCCCTGGACCTTGGCCGCCTGCAGGGCCTCGGCCACCAAAAAGCGGTGCTCATCAGAAGCCACACAGATGACGTTTTGGCTGAGCAGCGAGACCCGCTCCAGCGTGAGTTGAAGCAAGCTTTTACCGCCGATGAGGGGCACAAACTGCTTGGGAAAACTCTTGCGGCTCAGTGGCCACAGGCGGGTACCAGAGCCGCCACAAAGGACGACGGGTGTGATGGTGGTCATGGTTTGGCGGTGCTTTCTACCGTGTTGACTTCTGCTGTCAATTGCTCAATTTCAACCTTGAGCGCTTCGTATTCGCTCATTTTGCGCTTTAAAAAACGGCTGGTGAGCGCCGCTTTTTCAGCGAAACCGGCTGGCGTGAGCAGGTAGGCGTAACCGAGTTTGTTTTTGCTGCTTTTAAAGCGCTGCGCGGTGAGCAGGCCCCGATCGAGCAAGGCATTCAGGCAAAAATTGGCTTTACCCAAACTGATACCCAACTGCTCCGCCAAGTCGCGCTGCGACATGCTGGGCATGGCTTCAAGCAAGCGCAAGGCCCTAAGGTGTGTCTCTGAATGGAGGTGATTGGAATCGGACATGGGGCTTGTTCAATGATTGAACAGATTCTAGCATTGGGGATTTTTTTGATGGGTGCCAATACGCTGGGGAGGGATGCTTTGTGCGAATACGCAGAAAATGGGTCAGAGCCCAATTTCGTTTGGCGCACCTTTCGCCGGTGAGTTTTTTGTCCTGAATTGGGATCTCACCCCCATTCAGCTCTGCTGCCTCCGATGAGGATTTTTTAAATCAATTGGGGTCAGATTCCAATTAATTGACTAATCCCCCGCCCCCAGCACCACGGTCACCATTTTTTGCGGCTGCAGTTTTCTCGCGAAGGCGGCTTTGATATCGGCGGCGCTCACCAAGTCGATCTGTTGGGTCCAGGTGTCGAGGTAGTTGAGGGGGAGTTGGTTCCAGGCGATGTTGGCGATGTTGTCTAGTAGTTTGCGGTTGCTGTCGATGCGCAGGGCGAAGCCGCCGATGAGGTTGTCTTTGGCGGCTTTGAGTTCGGTATCAAGCGGGCCATGGGCGACAAACTCGGCCACGACGTCTTTCGAGACTTTCACGGCTTGGGCGGCCTGGTCAGGTCGAGTTTGCAGGCCCACGGTGAAGGCCCCGGCGTGCAGGCTGGGGGCAAAGTTGCTGTAAACGCTGTAGCTCAGGCCGCGCTTTTCTCGCACCTCATGGGTCAGGCGCGAGACAAAGCCACCGCCGCCCAAGATGTAGTTGCCCACCGTGAGCGCAAAAAAATCGGGGTCGTCGCGCTTGTAGCCGGGCTGGCCGATCAACACATGGGCCTGGGCTGAATCGAAAGCAATGCGCTGCTCAACCGGTTTTTCCAGCGCGGCCACTTCCGCCACCACAGGCAAAGCGGGGCACGCCGCAGTTTGGGCTTTATTCGTCACGGCCAAGCGGGCAAACAACTGGGTCACCAGCGCGTCGGCCTGCGCCCGATTAACGGCGCCCACCAGCGTCACTTTGGCGCGGCAGGGCTGAACCATCTCACGGTAAAAGGCCTGCATGTCGGCCACGCTGATTCGGGCCAAAGTCGCTTCGGTCATCTCAAACCCATAGGGGTGCTGGCCGTAAACAGCGGTATTGAAAGCCCGCGCTACCAGCGTGGCGGGTCGGGTGTTGGCTTCCTTGAGGGCAGCGTTGAGGGTGCTGCGCTCACGCGCCCAGATCACAGCGGGGAAGTCGGGCTCGCCCAGTTGGCGGGCGGCCAGTTGGGTGGCTTTGGCGAGCAGGTCGGGGTAGGTCAAGGAGCGCAGGTAGTAGCTCATGCGGTCGTTGCCCGCGCTACCGCCAAAGGAGGCGCCCAAGTCGGCCCAGGCTTCGCCCAAGGCGTTTTCGTCCAGCGCGGCTTGATCACCGACCGCGCGAACGCCTTTGCCAGCCATGCTGGCGGTGACGCTGGCCAAACCGGCCTGAAGCACGGGGTCGCGGCGGCTGCCGGCGTCAAAGTCAATTTGCACATCGAGCATCGGGATGCCAGGGCTTTGGGCCAAATAGACCTGCACGCCCGAGGGCTGCGTCCAGTGCTCAATGGCCAAGCCTGCCCGACTTGAATTTACAAGAAAAAGGCCTGAAACCGCCATGCAGCGTGCTAGAGCAGCTATATTTTTAAGAGTAGTCATAAGGGGTGATGAGGCCGGTTTAGTGTCGTGCGCCCAGCAGCGGCTGACGCGGCTTGCGGGTTTTATCCAAGGGCTGCGGTTGCAGCACCGCCACGGTCAGTTGGTCGTCTCCAAAATAGGTGGCGGCCACGGCCTGCACCTGCTGGGCGGTGACGCCTCGCAAGCGCAGCATGAGCTGCGAACCAGCGTCCAGCGGCAAGCCTTGCACCCAGTAGTTACCCAGTTCGCGGGCCTGATTAAAGACCGAGTCGAGCTTGTAGACCTCGCTGGCCACCCACTGGGTTTTGACGCGGTTCAACTCGGCCTCGGTCACGCCCTCTTTCGCAATGCGGGCCACTTGCTCGCGCAAGGCGGCCTCCACCTGGGGCACGGTTTTGCCCGCTACCGGCACACCGTCCAGCATAAAGAGCTGCGGGCCGCGGCCCCACAAGCCGTTATAGGCGCCCACGCTGTCGGCCACGCGCTTGTCACCTTGGGTCAAGGTCCGGTCGAGTCGGGCGCCACTGTAGCCATCCAGCACCGCGGCCAAGACGGTGAGGGCCAAAGCGTCGTTGTCGCTGCTCGTGGCCTTGGCGGCGTCCAAGGTTTGCAAGCTGGGCACTTTGAAGGCCATTGAGACATAGGCCTGTTCGGCGGGGGCTTTGAAATCTACCCGGCGAACGCCTGTTTGCATGGGCTCCAGGCGCGGTTTGCGGGCCTCCACCGGGCGTGCGGGCACAGGGCCATAGTATTTTTCAGCCCAAAGCTTCACCTGGGCCACGTCCACATCACCGGCCACCACCACGGCGGCGTTGGCCGGCACGTACCAGCGCTGGTAAAAGGCACGGGCATCAATGGGCGTCATGGCATCCAAATCGCTCATCCAACCCACAATGGGGCGGCGGTAGGGTGCGGCGACAAAAGTGGTGGCAAACAGCGCCTCGCCCATGAGGGCGCGGGGGCTGTCTTCGGTGCGCAAGCGGCGCTCTTCCTTGACCACTTCGAGTTCTTTTTTGAACTCTTCGTCGCTCCACTGGTTGGTGGCAAAGCGGTCGGCTTCCAGTTTCATCACGTCTTCCAGCCGAGCGGCGGGTATTTGCTGGTAGTAGCCGGTGTAGTCTTTGCCAGTAAAGGCGTTTTCTCGCCCGCCCAAAGCCGCCACCTGGCGCGAAAACTCGCCCGGCTTCAGGGTTTTGGTGCCCTTGAACATCATGTGCTCCAGCACATGCGCCACGCCTGAGGTGCCGTCCACCTCGTCCATCGAGCCCACGCGCAGCCAGAGCATGTGCACGGCGGTGGGGGCGCGTCGGTCGGGTTTGACGATCACAGTGAGGCCGTTGGCGAGGGTGAATTGCTCTACTTTGGTGGGTGCTTGCGCTTGGGCTCGGGCCCCCAGACAAGCGCCTAAAAGCAGGACCCAAACGGCCAGTGGGCGGGGAAGAATTCGGGGCATGGTGGTTTTCATAGAATGGTGTGATTCTAAGAACCCACCAAATGTTCAGTTTTTTCAAAAAAAAGCCCCTAATATCTCCCGCGCCGTCTGAAACACCAGTGGCAGACGCTGCACCGACGGCGGTTGCCAACGTGCCCACACCAGATGTTGCGGCACCTGCAGCCCTTGTCTTGGCGCCTGCGTCCGAGCGCAAAAGCTGGCTGGAAAAGCTCAAAATCGGTCTACGCAAGACCGGCAGCAGCATTGCCACGGTGTTCACCGGCACGCAAATTGACGACGCGCTGTATGAAGACCTCGAATCTGCGCTCTTGATGGCCGACACCGGCGTCAAGGCTACCGAGCATTTGCTGCTTGACCTGAAGCGCCGCGTCAAAGAAAGCAAGACCACCGAGCCCAGCGCCGTCAAAGCGCTGCTGATCGAATCGCTCACCGAGCTGCTGCGTCCGCTGGAGAAAAAGCTGGTCATCGGCCAGCACAAGCCCACCGTGATGATGGTCGCCGGCGTCAATGGCGCGGGTAAAACCACCACCATCGGCAAGCTCACCTGCCATCTCTCCAACCAAGGCACCAGTGTGTTGTTAGCAGCCGCTGACACCTTTCGCGCTGCGGCGCGAGAGCAGCTCAGCGCCTGGGCCGAACGGACCACCGTAGACATCATCAGCCAAGAAGGCGGCGACCCCGCTGCCGTGAGTTTTGACGCCGTGAAAGCGGGTCAAGCCCGGGGCCGCGACGTGGTGCTGGTCGACACCGCCGGGCGGCTGCCCACGCAGCTGCACCTGATGGCCGAGCTGCAAAAAATCAAACGCGTGGTGCAAAAAGCCGACGCCACCGCTCCGCACGAGGTGCTGCTGGTCATTGACGGCAACACCGGGCAAAACGCCCTCACCCAAGTCAAAGCCTTTGACGATGCGCTGGGCCTCACCGGCCTGATCGTCACCAAGCTGGACGGCACGGCCAAAGGCGGCGTGCTGGCGGCGATTGCCCGCGAGCGGCCTATTCCTGTGTATTTCATCGGCGTCGGTGAAAAACTGGAAGACCTCGAAACCTTTAACGCCCGCGAATTTGCGCAGGCCTTGCTCTCATGAACATCTCCCTTTCTCGCCGCCAAGCCCTGCTCTTGGCGGGCGCGGCACTGACCGCCCCTTTGCAAGCGCAAACCTCCGCCTGGCCAGCGATTGAGAAAAAGGCACGCGGCCAAACGGTTTATTTCAACGCCTGGGCGGGTAGTCAAAACATCAACGCCTACTTGCAGTGGGCCGGCGCCGAGGTGCAAAAGCGCTTTGGCGTGACGCTCTCGCACGTCAAAATCACCGACACTGCGGAAGTCGTGAAGCGCGTGCGCATTGAGAAGGCAGCGGGCAAAGTGAGCGAAGGCTCGGTGGATCTGGTTTGGATCAACGGTGAAAACTTCTTGTCCATGAAGCGCGAAAAGCTGCTGTTTGGGCCGTTTGCCGAGAGCCTGCCTAATTTTGCGTTTGTCGATGTTCTGGGCAAACCTACCACCCGTCTCGATTTTTCTGAACCAGTCGACGGCCTGGAAGCCCCTTGGGGCATGGCGCAGCTCACTTTTTATGCTGATGCCAAGCGCGTGCCCAAGCCGCCGCAAAGCATGGCCGAGCTACTGGCATTCGCCAAAGCGCACCCTGGGCGCACGACCTACCCGCGCGTGCCGGACTTCATGGGCGCCACCTTCCTCAAGCAAGCGCTGTTTGAGGTCAACACCGACCGGGGCGCCCTCTACCAAGCCGTCACCCCCGAGGCTTTGGCCAAAGCTGCCGTCCCGCTGTGGACTTTTCTGGACGCCCTGCACCCCCATTTGTGGCGCGCAGGCAAGCAGTTTCCCAACAACGCCGGGGCCCTGCGCCAGATGATGGTCGATGCCGAGTTGCTGCTAGGCTTCACCTTCAACCCCAATGAAGCCGCCAACGAAATAGCCGCCAAGCGAATGGCAGCGAGCGTAAGCAGCTATCAATTTAGCAAGGGCACGATCGGCAACACGCACTTCCTGGCCATCCCTTTCAATGCAACAGCAAAGGAAGGCGCCCAAGTGGTCGCCAACTTTTTGCTCAGCCCCGAGGCGCAGGCGCGCAAAGCTGACATCAATCAATGGGGCGACCCCACCGTGCTGGCGCTAGGCAAACTGCCCCCCGCCGACCAGGCTTTATTCACCTCGGCCCGTCAAATCGGCCAAGTCGAAAAATTCATGCCCACCCTGCCCGAACCCCACGGCAGCTGGACTGGCGCACTGGAACGAGAGTGGATCAAGCGCTACGGTCAATAAAGAGGAGCCGCGAGTCGGTACACTTGCCCGCCATGAAAACATTACTCCCCCGAATTGAAATAGAAAGCGCCCCAAACCCCATCGCCGCCGTCATCTGGCTGCACGGACTGGGCGCTGACGGCAACGACTTTGCCGCCCTGGTGCCTGAGCTGGACCTGGACGACTGCCCGCCCATCCGCTTTGTGTTTCCCCATGCGCCCACAATGCCTGTGACGATCAATGGCGGCTATGTCATGCCAGCTTGGTACGACATTCGCGGCACCGACCTGGTCAGCCGCCAAGACGCCGAGGGCATTCACCACTCAGCGCAGGCGATTAATGCCTTGATCGAGTTTGAGATCTCACGCGGCATTCCCGCTGAAAACATCGTGCTGGCCGGTTTCTCGCAAGGCTGCGCGATGGCGCTTCACACTGGTTTGCGTTTTCCCCAACGGCTGGCTGGCATCATGGCGCTCTCGGGCTACCTGCCATTGGCTGAAACATTGAGCGCCGAGCGGGCATTGGCCAACGCCCACACCCCCGTTTTCATGGCGCACGGCACACAAGACCCTGTGGTTATTCCGGCCCGTGGCGAGGCTTCGCGCGACCTGCTCAACGCGCTGGGTTACCCGGTGCAATGGCGCACCTACCCCATGCCGCACAGCGTGCATCCGCATGAAGTGGCTGATATTTCAGTCTTTCTGACCCGCGTTTTGGGACGCAACACGGGCGAGGTTTAAGCGATTGAAAAGAGAATTTTTTGAGCCCGTTCTCGGGATTGACTTTGGCACCTCCAACTCAGCCGCCGCCCTGATCGACGCGGATGGTCAACTGCGTGTGATGCCGCTGGACGGCCTCAAAGCCGCCATGCCCACCGCCCTGTTTTTTAGCAACGAGACCCACAGCACGCTCTTTGGCAGCGAGGCCATGCAGGCCTACCTGAGCGGCGAAGAGGGGCGTTTGATGCGCGCCATCAAGAGCCTGCTGGGCAGCAAACTGATGGACGAGCAAACCGTGGTGAATGGCCAGGCGATCAGTTTTTTTGACATCGTGGTGCTGTTCTTCAAAGAACTCAAGGCCCGCAGCGAGGCGCACCTGGGCCAGCCCATTACCCGTGCCATGCTGGGCCGCCCGGTGCATTTTGTGGACGACGACCGTGAGCGCGACGACCTGGCTCAAGCCACGCTGGGCCGTGCCGCTTTGGAGGCGGGCTTTACCCACATCGACTTTCAACTGGAGCCGATTGCTGCTGCGTTTGACTTCGAGCAGCGCATCACGAAAGAGACCTCGGTGCTGGTGGTGGACATTGGCGGGGGCACGTCTGACTTT
The DNA here is from genome assembly GCA_947372745.1 of Comamonadaceae bacterium. Taxonomy (GTDB): domain Bacteria; phylum Pseudomonadota; class Gammaproteobacteria; order Burkholderiales; family Burkholderiaceae_C; genus Rhodoferax. The sequence goes on from CANBUY010000005.1 coordinate 55,829, forward strand.
ACCGTTATCAAGCTCGACCCGAAGCACCGCAAAAACACCGAGCGTGCCAGCGATATTTTGGCCACCACCGGCGTGCATATTGGCGGCACCGACTTTGACCGCCTGCTCAACCTGAGTCACGTCATGCCGCTCTTGGGCTACAAGCACATTGGCCCTAGCGGGCGCTTGGTGCCCAACAGCGTGTTCTTTGACCTGACGACCTGGCACTTGATTCACCACGCCTACTCGCGCAAAAACATGCATTTTGCCCGCGAGTTGTGGACGTCTTACGCCGACCAAACCCTGCACAAGCGACTCATTGACGTGCTGGAAGATCAGCAAGGCCACCGCATTTTGGCCAACGTGGAGACGGCCAAAATCAACTGCTCGGTCTCGCACGAAGGCGCTGCGGTTGACCTCGACTTTTTGGACCGCGCCCTGCACCCAGTCATCACCCCGGCCAGCATGGGCGAGTCATTGGCCCAATCGTTGGATCAGGTGGTGCAATGTGCGCTGCAATGCGTCGCAGCCTCCGGTCTGGCCAGCGTCGATGTGGTCTACCTGACAGGCGGCTCCTCTGCCTTGCAACCCCTCATGGACGCCCTGCAGTTGGCCATGCCCCAAGCCACCCTGATGCCCGGCGACCGCTTCGGCGGTGTAGCCGCAGGACTGGCTTATGCGGGGGCGGTGGCAACTTTGGAGTTGTCGGCCTAAGCAGCCACGCAAGGATTGGGGGTCAGATCCCAATTCAGGACAACATTATTTCCGGCGAAAGATAGTTAGGCTTGGGGGTCGGATCCCAATTCAGGACAATATTGTTTCCGGCGCTACATAGCAAAGAACGAAATTGGGCTCTGACCCCCAGGCCGTTCTTGCCGGAGAAAAATACTGCTACTGGCAAGTCTTGGCTTCGGCCCGCCGATTAGGGGTCAGAGCCCAATTTCGTTTAACGTTACTTATCTCCGGTGACAGCTTTTTCCTGAATTGGGATCTGACCCCCAATCAGCTTTGTCACCATGGACTACCGAGATGTATTCGCCAAGGGTGGTGGTCAAACCGGCATGGCCAGCACAATTTTGCCCAGCTGCTGATTCGACTCCATGAACGCCTTGGCCGCTTCCAACTGGTCAAACGGGAAAACACGGTCCACCAGCGGTTGGATGCAACCTTGCGCAAGAAGGGGCAAAACATCCGCGATAAAGCCGGGCACTGACTGGGCTTTCTGGGCAGGGGTACGCAGTTTGTTGGACACGCCAAACAAAGTGAGTCGTTTGGCATGCAGAGCTTCAATGTCGATCTCGGCTTTGAGTACGCCATCCACATAGCCCACGGTAGCCAGTCGCCCCTCAAAGGCCATGCAGCGCACGTTTTCGGCAAACACCGAACCACCCACGGTGTTGATCACCAAATTGACGCCTTTGCCACCAGTAGCCGCCATCACGGCTTCATAAAAATCAGGGGCGCGGGTGCACAAACCCAGGTCCAGACTCAAGGACGCACAGCGACTGAGCTTTTCAGCCGAGCCGGACGTGCCAATTACTTTGGCCCCCAAAGCCTTGGCCATCTGCAAGGCGGCAAAACCAACGCCTGAGGAAACCCCATTGATCAGCACCCATTCATCAGATTGCAAGTGGCCTTGCAAGACCAGCATGTCGTAGACCACCAAAAAGGTCAGGGGAATACTGGCGGCCACCACCCACGGCATGCCCTCGGGCATCTTCATGGCCTCGCGCACGTCCATCAGCGCAAATTCTGAAAACGAGCCAGGGCAACGGCCCATGACGCGGTCACCCAACTGAAAGCCACTCACCTCGCTGCCGAGTTTCACCACCTCGCCCGCCCCTTCCATGCCGATGGCCTTGGCCGTGCCCGGATGACCATGCAGGCCGTGCCCGACAATAAATTCGCCTCGATTAAGACCCGCCGCATGCAGGCGCACCAACATTTGCTGAGGCCCCGGCTCAGGCATCGGCACTGCGCACAGTTCGAGTGTGGCGCGTTCGTGGTCCATCTTCATGAGGTAAGACTGCATGGGGGAATCTCTTATGGGGTTAAGTTGCAAGGTGTCAAAGCGAAAGAAGTAGAACACAAGAGTTCACTTTTTATTAATATAGTGTTGACACTTTGATGAAATAAAAAATACCCGACTAACAAGCAGGGTTTGATTGGTTTTTTAGTTAATATCCCTGACCTGGTTTGTAAACACACCCTGTGGTCAACGAACCACCTAGTCATGACACCACCCAAAGAAAAGTCCGAAAAAGGCTTGGCGCTCATCATCTCGGAAGAGCTCAAGCATTTGATCTACACCGGCGCACTCAAACCCGGCGAACGCCTGAATGAGGCGGCGCTGGCCGTGCGCATGGGCACCAGCCGGGGGCCTATTCGTGAAGCCATCCGCATTTTGACGGGCTTGGGACTGGTCAAAGCCGTGGCCAACCGGGGGGTCTTTGTGCGGGAAATTTCGGTGCGCGAAATGCTGGAGATTTATGAGCTGCGGGCGCTGGTGTTCGGCTTTGCCGCCGAACGGGCGACCGACCACATCAACGAGCAGCACAAAGTCCGGTTTGAGTTGCTGCTGGACCAGATGGACCAAGCCTGCATTGACGAAGATGGTGGCGTGTATTACGACTTGAACCTGGAATTTCATGCGCTGGTGCTGACGCTGTCCAACAACCAGCGCGCCCATGAAACCTATGACGACTATGTCAAAGAGCTGCACCTGTACCGGCGCAGTTATTTCAACTCGCCCGGCAATATGCGCCGCTCCAACATTGAGCACCGCGCCATCTACGAGGCGATTCAAAAAGGCACCAAGGCCAAGGCAAAATCTGCTGCCGAAAAGCATGTCTTGGCAGGCCGACAGCGTTTACTGAGCCGGATTGACGTGAGCAGCCCACTGTCTGGCCTGTGAACACCCGGCTTGGCGCTGCCACGCTGCTGGCCGCCTTGGGCGCGCCACTGGCCATCAGTGCTTGGGTGGCGCTTCAAGCCGGATTGAACAGCGCGGCTTGGAGCGCGCTGGGGGCGCACCCCCAAACCTTGTCCGCGCTGGGCATGAGTCTGTGGACCGGTTTGACGGCTACGGCATTGGCCATCATCGGGGCTGCTTTCCTTTTGTCCCGCAGCTTTGGGCCAGCCCACTGGCCACAAGCGGTGCGACTTTTGGCGCCAATGCTGGCCGTGCCACACGCCGCGTTTGCCATTGGGCTGGCTTTTTTGTTGGCACCCAGCGGCTGGCTCTTGCGGGCCTTGTCACCCTGGGCTACCGGGCTGGAGGCGCCACCGCCCTGGCCCACCACACAAGACCCGTGGGGACTGGGGTTGATCGCGGTGCTGGTTTTTAAAGAAATTCCTTTTCTGCTTTGGGCCGCCGCCACGCAACTGCAGCGGGCCGAGGTGGCACAGCGCTGGACGCGCGAGCTGCAGTTGGCACGCAGCCTGGGCTACTCGGCACCCCGCGCCTGGTGGTGCGTGGTGTGGCCACAGCTCTGGCCGCGTCTGCGCTGGCCGCTGCTGGCCGTGCTGACCTACAGCCTGACGGTGGTGGACATGGCGATGGTCATCGGCCCCACCACGCCGCCCACTTTGGCCGTGTTGGCCTGGCAGTGGCTGCTTGACCCTGACCCCGCCGTGAATGCCCAAGGCGCTTGCGCCGCCTGGGCGCTCACCGCCGTGCTGGCCTTGACCGCTGGCGTGGCGGGCTGGCTCTGGCAAGTGCCCCAACAGACCTTTTGGCGAACCCGCTGGACGCAAGGTGGGCGCGGTCGCCTTGCCGCTTCAACCAAACTGGGCAAGCTCTGCTTTGGCGCCCTGCTGGGCGTCTATGGCTTGGTCATGCTGTCACTGATGGTGGGCAGTGTGGCGGGCCTGTGGCCCTTTCCCCTGCTGCTGCCCGAGGCAATCTCCCTGCAGGCGTGGGCCTCGGTATGGGGTAGTTTGCCCACGCTGGGCACCACGCTCTCGCTGGCTTTGGCCAGTGCGGTGACGGCCTTGGTGTGGTCAGTGGCCTGGCTGGAATACGCTCCACCGGCTTGGGACCAGCGCCTGCGCCCTTTGTTGTATGTGCCGCTGGTGCTGCCGCCCGTGCTGTGGGTGGTGGGCGTGCATGGGCTGGCGCTGAGTCTGGGGGTGGATGCGCATTGGACCGGCCTGTGGCTGGCCCACACGCTGGCGGCCGTGCCCTATGTGTTGATCGCTCTGAGCCCGGCTTACCTGGGGTTTGAGGCCCGACACCAGCAAGTTTGCGCCTCGCTCGGTCATGGGCGTGCGGTGTTTTTATGGCGGGTGAAATGGCCGCTGTTACGGGCGGCCTTGACGGCGGGCTTGGCCATTGGCTTTGCCGTGAGCGCGGCGCAGTACCTGCCCACGCTGTTTGTTGGCGCTGGGCGCTTTGCCACCGTCACCACCGAAGCCGTGACCCTTGCCGCAGGTGCCCAACGCTCACTGACCTCGGCTTATGCTTTTCTTCAGTGGGGTTTACCGCTGCTGGTGTGGGCGTGGGCAGCGCGCTGGGGCCGCGCCCGGCGTTTTTAAAAACCCCCGACAATGGCGGCTCATGAGCCTGCGCATTCACCTCTCTCAACTAACTAGCCCCACAGCCACGCTGCTGCAATCGCTGGACCTGGACATTCCTGGCGGCGTGATTCACACCGTGATGGGGCCGAGTGGCTCAGGCAAGTCGAGCTTGCTGGCCGCCATTTGCGGCACGCTGGCGCCAGGGTTGGTGTTTAAGGGCACTATTCATCTGAACGGCAAGTCGCTGTTGGCGCTGCCCACTGAGCAGCGCGGCGTGGGTATTTTGTTTCAGGACGACCTGCTGTTTGCCCACATGACCGTGTTCGAGAACCTGCTGTTTGCCGTGCCCGCTGGCCCCAAGCCCGAGCGGACAGCGGCGGTCATGCAAGGGCTGCTTGACCTGGACCTGGCCTCATGGGCGCACGCTGATCCCGATACCCTCTCAGGCGGTCAGCGCGCCCGCGTGGCGCTGATGCGGGCGCTGCTGGCCCAGCCCCAAGCCCTGCTGCTGGACGAGCCTTTCTCAAAATTTGACGCCACCTTGCGCGCGCGTTTGCGCACCTTTGTGTTTGAGCTGGTGAAGAAACGCCACATTCCGGTGCTGCTGGTCACGCACGACGCCGCCGACATCGCCGACCCCACCCACCTAACGCAACTGGCCCATGCTTGACCGCACCCTCACCGCCCTGATCAAACCCGGGATCGCCCGTTTGGCCCAAGGCCTGCAAAGCCTGGGTCTGCGCGCCAACCAGGTCACCGTAGCGGGCTTTTTAATCGGACTTTGCGCTGCTTTTTTGATAGCTGGTCAAGCTTACTTGGCGGGCGTAGTGGCTATTTTTATCTCAAGACTTTGCGACGCCCTCGATGGCGCTTTGGCGCGCCTGACCCAGGCCACGGACGCCGGTGGCTTTTTGGATATTGCACTCGACTTTTTGTTTTACGCCAGCATTCCTTTGGCCTTCGCCGTGGCCGACCCGGCCCACAACGCGCTGCCTGCGGCGGTGTTGCTGGCCACGTTCATCGGCACGGGGTCAAGCTTTTTGGCTTTTGCCGTGATCGCCGCCCAACGCGGCCTCAAAAACCTGGACGTGCCTGACAAATCGTTTTACTTTTTGGGTGGCCTGACCGAGGCCACCGAAACCCTGGCCTGCTTTGCCGCCATGTGTTTTTGGCCGCAACATTTCGCCACCCTGGCCTACGGTTTTGCCGCCCTGTGCGCCCTCACCACCGTCACCCGCATTGGCTGGGGTTGGCGCACGTTTTCATGATGAACCTAAAAAAACTAAGCCTGCTGCTGGTGCTAGTGGCCCTTTTTGCCGCGTTCTTCTGGTTTGATGGCAGCCGCTACTTAAGCTTTGATGCCCTTAAAAGCAGCCAATCGGCCTTGGCCCAAAGGTATGCCGACCAGCCCCTGAGCTTCATCGCCAGCTACTTTGTGGTGTATGTGCTGGCCACCGCGCTCTCTATTCCCGGTGCGGTGATGCTGACCCTGGCAGGTGGCGCCATTTTTGGACTGGGCTGGGGCACGCTGATTGTGTCGTTTGCGTCCAGCATCGGGGCCACGCTGGCTTTTTTGGCGGCGAGCTTTCTTCTGCGCGACAGCCTGGAGGCGCGCTTCAACGCGCGTCTGGCCGAGTTCAACCGGGGCGTAGAAAATGAAGGTGCGCTCTACCTGTTCACCCTGCGCCTGGTGCCGCTGGTGCCGTTTTTTGTCATCAACCTGCTGATGGGTTTGACCCAGATGCGCACCTGGACCTATTACTGGGTGAGCCAACTGGGCATGTTGGCGGGCACGGCGGTGTACGTGAACGCGGGCACGCAACTGGCGCAGTTGGATTCATTGAAAGGCATTCTGAGCCCGGCCTTGCTGGGTTCCCTGGTGCTGCTCGGCCTCTTTCCCTTGCTGGCGCGCCAAGTCGCCCAAGCCTTGAAGAAGCGCCAGGTTTACGCCCGCTGGCTGCACCTGAAGCCTGAGCAGTTTGACCGCAACCTGATCGTCATTGGCGCCGGTGCGGGGGGCTTGGTCACGGCCTATATTGCGGCGGCCGTGAAAGCCAAAGTCACGCTGATTGAGGCCCACAAAATGGGCGGCGACTGCCTCAACTACGGCTGCGTGCCTAGCAAAGCCCTGATCAAAAGCGCCCAGGTCGCGCATGAAATGCAACACGGCGCACGCTACGGCTTGCAAGACACCACGCCCGTTTTCAGCTTCAAAGCGGTCATGCAGCGTATCCAGTCGGTCATTGCGGCCATCGCGCCGCATGACAGCGTAGAGCGCTATACCGCGCTGGGCGTGGAGGTGCTGAGTGGCCACGCCCGCATCGTGAACCCGTGGACGATCGAGATTAGCCAGCCCGGCGCTGGTGACGCACCGCCACAGTTGCAGCGCCTGACCACCCGTGCCATCGTCATCGCCACCGGCGCCCGGCCCACCGTGCCGCCCCTGCCCGGCTTGCAAGAGGTGGGCTTTTTGACCAGCGACACGCTGTGGGAGGCTTTTGCGCAGCTTGACGCCCTGCCCCAGCGTTTGGTGGTTTTGGGTGGTGGGCCAATTGGCTGCGAATTAGCGCAAAGTTTTGCCCGCTTGGGCGCTGCGGTGACGCTGGTGGAAATGGCGCCCCGCCTGCTCATGGGTGAGGACGAAGACGCCTCTCAGATCGTGGCCCAGTCGCTACAAGCCGATGGCGTGCGCTTGCTCAAAAGCCACCGCGCCTTGCGCTGCGAACCCTTGCCTGGCGCTTCGCCACTTGTGGACGCCTTCGGTCCCGGCGTGCTGGTGGTGGAGCATTCGGGCACTTCACTGAGTATCGAATTCGACGCCCTGATTTGCGCTGTAGGCCGCAGCGCCCGGCTCACCGGCTACGGGCTGGAAGAGCTGGGCATTGACACCGATAAAACGGTGCGCACCAACGACTACCTCGAAACCATTTACCCCAACATCTATGCCGCTGGCGACGTGGCCGGGCCTTTCCAGCTGACCCATGTGGCGGCGCATCAGGCTTGGTACGCGGCGGTGAACGCGCTGTTTGGCGAATTCAAAAAGTTCAAGGCCGACTACCGCGTCATCCCCCGCGCCACCTTCACCGACCCCGAAGTGGCGCGTGTGGGCATCAACGAGCAAGAGGCCCGGGCGAACAACACGCCCTTTGAGGTGACAAAATTCGCCCTCGCCGACCTCGACCGCGCCTTGGCCGACAGCCAGACCCAGGGCTTTGTGAAGGTGCTCACGGTGCCGGGCAAAGACACCATTTTGGGCGTCTGCATCGTCGGCCACCATGCGGGGGATTTGCTGGCCGAGTACGTGCTGGCCATGAAACATGGCTTGGGTTTGTCGAAGATTCTGGGCACGATTCACACCTACCCCACGATGTCGGAGGCCAACAAATACGCGGCTGGCGAATGGAAAAAGGCGCATGCCCCGCAACAGCTTCTGAAGTGGGTCGCCAAGTACCACGACTGGAAACGAGGCTGAACATGCACGCGCGCGCACCTGCCCAAGTTAGTATTATTTTGATAGCTGCCTGCGCTATGCTGGCCTACGCTACAGCCTGTTTCTCTCAAAACTCACCCTCTTCAGCGCCCGTTCAACCGACTGTACAACTCGCCCCCTTTGGCGCCACCGGCGCCCTCCCCCTTCACCCGGCCTGGCAGTTGACAGGATTGCCGGGCAAGTTCAAGGTACCGACCTCGCGATTTGAAATAGCCAAGCTCGGCGGTGAAGCGATTTTACAAATCAGCACCGACAACTCCTACGGCGTGCTCACCCACGTCTGGCAAGGCGCCACCCCGGCCCAGCTGGCCTGGCGTTGGCGTGTGCCGCAGCCGCTGACGAACGCCGACCTGCGCACCAAAGCCGGGGACGATGCCGCGCTCAAAGTGTGTGTCATGTTTGACCAACCTTTGGCCGACATTCCCCTGTTGCAGCGGGCCGGTCTGGCACTGGCCCGCGCTGCGACAGGGCAGGATTTGCCTTCGGCCACTCTGTGCTACGTGTGGGATGCAAAGTTGCCGCCCGGCACGTCGGGCAACAACCCCTATTCCGCGCGCGTGCGCTACCTGGTGCTGGACGGGTTGAATGCGCCCAGCGGCCCATGGCAAAACCAGCAACGCCGTGTGGCTGATGATTTTCAGGCCCTGTTTGGCGCAGAGAGTGCGGTCACGCCGCCGGTCATCGCCGTGGCGGTCGGGGCTGACAGCGACAATAGCAAGGGGCAAAGTCTGGCTTACCTGAGTCAGCTGCGCTGGCTCCCTTGATTCGGCAGACACTTTTTACGACCTATTTCAACCCGGACCCATGAAAAAACTGGTGATTATTGGCACAGGCTTACAGCATGTGCATTTGCTGCTGACCCTGACCCGACAAGCCCTGGAAGGGGTACAAGTCACGCTGGTCGCCCCCTCTTTGCGCCAACTCTACGGCCCCATGCTGCCGGATTTTGTGTCAGGCGTGGTCACGCAGGAAGATGGCCTGATTGACCTGGAGGCCCGGCTCAAGCGCAGCGGCATCCGCTACTTGCCCCTGAGTATGGTGGCCCTGGACGCGCAGGCGCAAACACTCACGCTGTCCAATGGCAACGCTCTGGCATTTGATTGGCTCTCCATCAACAACGGTGACTTGATGGACCGGGCGCAGCTTGAATTAAAACTGCCCGGTGTGCGGGAACACGGGCTGTTTTTGCACCCCAGCGAAGCCTTCTCAAAACTTTGGCCCAGCGTCTTGACCTTGGCCGAGTCGCGCGCCTTGCGCATCGCCGTGCTGGGCGACAGTCTCCAAAGCATCGAGATCGCGCTCGCTGTCCGCCATCGACTCCCGAGTGCCTCCATCACACTGGTACTACAAAGCGCCGCGCTGGCCAGTCAATGCAATGCCGCATTTCTGGCGACTTTGTCGCTGACCCTGAAAGAAGGCCAGATCACGGTGCTGGACGACCACGCGGTGGGCCTGAGAGACGGCCAGATCCTGCTGGGTTGTGGCGCCGGGTTGGTCTGCGATGTGCCCATGGTTGCTTTGGGCGCGCCCGCGCCCGGATGGCTGGAGAGCAGCACCCTGGCGCTAGATGAACAAGGGTTTATGGCCACCGACGAGCCGCAGCGCTCAAGCAGCCACCCTTGTGTTTTCACCGCCGATCAGGCCACAGCGCGCGACCAGCAAACCGTTTGGCACCGACACTCAGCCCAGGTCGCCGCCGATTCGGCGACCACCCAAGCCCTGTTTGCGGCCATCAAGGGGCTACCAAAAAATCGCCGCCAAGCGCCTAAAAACTCATTGACCTTGGTGACGGGTGGCGGCACGGTCGCCATGGCGAGTTGGGGCAAATACAGTGTTCGGGGTCGCTGGTTGTGGCGTTTGAAAAACTGGATTGACCGCGCCGCGGTTCAGCGCCTTCGCCAACCCTGAAACTCTAAACAAGCGGCGTGTGGTCATGTGCTGACACACCCGGTTGAGGTTTCGCAAAATCAGGGATGCCCCCAGACTTCAAAATTCGGGGGGTTAATCAAACCCTCCTCGCCATGAACACCAACACCCAGCACTCCCCCCAAAATGTCCGAGTGATTCTTGAACCTCTGGTCGACCCCGTGCAGAGGTGAGCAACTTCTGACGCAGGAATGATGCCCCAACAGATTGCGACCGAGGAATTTGCACCTTTGTTTAACAGTCGTCAGGTGCACTTTGCGCAAGATGAAGAGGTGATGCGCCAAGTCTATGCGCTGCGCTATGAGGTTTATTGCGAGGAGTATGGCTTTCTCCCAGCGCCAGATTACCCCAACCGATGCGAGATGGATGAGCACGATGCCCGGTCTTTGCATTTTTGCGCGTTCAACGTCAAGCAAGAATTGGTTGGCTATGTTCGACTCATACAAGCCGATGCACAGAAAGAATTCCCATTTCAAAGTCATTGCAATCTGCTCTTTGAAGGCACCGCCCTGCCCCAAGCCTCGCTGGCCCTTGAAATCAGCCGACTGATGGTTCGGAAAAATTACCGCAGGCGGGTCGGTGACATTCTGGCGGGGGTGCGTCAATCGTTCAGAGGGTTAACGCCTGCGCATGATGACCGCAGCAATTCACCACAAATCCTGCTGAGCCTTTACCGGCAAATTTATAAATACAGTCTCCAACACGGCATCCATTATTGGTACGCCGCCATGGAGCGCTCCTTGGCGCGCATCATGACCCGAATGAACTTTGGGTTTCAACAACTGGGGCCGCCCACTGATTATTACGGCGTCGTCGCGCCCTACTTGGCCACGATCAGAGACACGGAACTATTGATTGGCCAAAAAAACCAGGCCCTGTTGACGTGGATGCGCCGCCCCGAACTGAACGGTCACCCCTATGAAGCTGCTGTCACTGCTGCCTAAAAAGGTTTTACAAATGATTCGCCATTTTTTGCTGCGCTACGGTAAAAGCCTGAGCTATGAGCAGCTGATGAAGCGCTCGCAAGCGGGGGCCGCACAACTCGTCCTTAAAGCGACGCGACAAAGCGAGGCTTACAGGACACTGCTCCAAGAAAGGGGAATTGCCCCCAGTAGTTTGGAGCTGAGTAGCGACTGGGCAAGCTTGCCGGTGCTAACTAAAAAAAATACCTTCGAGCGATTCACCCTCACCCAACTCAGCCGCCCCCATGACTGCACAGACTTGGCCGATGTGCTGACCAGTTCAGGGCGCAGTGGCCGCAGTTTTGGTTTCAAGTTGACCTCGCGCGCTGAACACGAATCGGCCTGGTTCGACATTGACCTGGGACTGCAAGACATCTTCAAAGTTGATCAGTTAGACACCCTGCTCGTCAACTGTTTGCCCATGGGGGTGGTATTCCCCTCACGCGCTGTGACGGTGGCCAACGTCAGTGTGCGCGAGGACATGGCCTGCGCCCTGCTGCGTGACATCGGCCCTCGCTTTAAGCAAACTTTGCTGTGCACCGACCCGCTGTTCATCCGCCGTATTCTTGATGAGGCCCACTCCATTGGACTTGACTGGACTGCCCTCAACACCAGTGTGATCATGGGAGAAGAGATGCTGGTGGAAGCGCAGCGGGACTACCTGTCTGCGCGTATGGGCATTGACCCGGGAAACGACACCCACCGCCTGATTGGCAGCTCCTATGGCGTGGGTGAGTTGGGCCTCAACCTGCTGTTTGAAACCCGGGAGACCATCAAAATTCGCCGCGCCATGCGGACCCACCCGCAAGTGGCGCATCTGCTACTCCGAACAGGCGCAACCCATGCGCCACCCTGTGTTTTTTGCTTCAACCCGCTTCGCTGTCTGATTGAAGTTATCAACCCTGACGCGAACGGCTTTGGCGAACTGTGCATCACGATGCTGAACCCCGAGGCCCTGATTGCCTTGCCCCGCTATGCCACTGGCGACATGGGCCGAATCGTCAGCCGAAGTGACACCCGTCATGCAGCAGAACTGGCCGGCAGTGACTGCCCGTGGTTGCCCCTGGTGGTGCTCAGCGGGCGCATCAAGGACCGCCCCACCGGCATGCCATCGGTGGAGAGCATCAAGACCATGATCTACACAGACCCTGCGGTGGCAGATCAGTTGACTGGAGCTTTTGAAATATCAAACAACGCAGATGGACGAACCCAAATCACCGTGCAGGCCAATTCAGACCAAGCCGCCCTGGATCCCGGGCTTAATGCGCAACTTCGCCTCTGGCTCAATCGCTACCACCCACAGCCCATCCATCTTGAAATCCTGTCGCCTGAGGAATTCCCGCACCGGCCTATTCTGGACTTTGAAAGGAAATTTTCCTACATGCGTCGAACACCTGAATAAGTGTCGAATTTTTTTACATCGACCTCATTCGACACCTCAATAAAAATAATTTTTTTCATATATATCAACCACTTAAAACAAAAAACTATATTAGGCACAGATCATGCATTGCAAGCTCATTCTTTTCATTAACCTATTTTGGAGCTGCCATGAACAAGTCAAAAATTCGATCTGTTGCCTTAGGTGTACTTGCGTTATTAGGAGGCGTGGGGAGCTTGCATGCTGCAATTATTCAAGCCGGTGATTACACCATCGTATTAAAAAACTTCGACTCGGGCACCGTTGGCTACGGCGACACCCCCGGCATTAAGTGCTCAGGTGTATCAGGTGTCGGTGGATGTGACGGCGCAGCAGCACTGCCCTCTTTGGGAAGCATAGGATCGGTGAATACATCGGCCGACACCATGGGAATTTTCTCCGTCCAGTCAATCACCAAAGGCGGACAACTGACGCCCTACTGGAGTCCAACTGCGGGTGATAACCTTGTCGGTATCTTTGGCAATTTGACGGACCGCAGCGTGACGGTCAGCGACAATGCTGGGGCAGGCAGTTGTACCCCTGGAACGCCGGGCGGATGCACCTCTACGTCGCGCTCTTCAGGGGGTCTATTTTCAATTTGGTCCACACTGACCGGCCCCAATGTAGGCAATGGCCCGGCGGTCGTCGGCGGGGTCAAAGACCTTAACGCTTTGCTCTACCCCTCCATCAGCGACTCCGGCAGCTTGTTCCTTTCTGGATTTTTCGGGACCGGGGTCATTTTTGGTGATTTACTATCCACCTTTCAAGCCACCTTCAACAACGGCACGATCAGTGGAGGGAGCTCGGGTTATCTTGATTTCACCGGGGGCTCGGCCTTCGGACTTTTTAACACCAACAACCAGACGGATCCCAATGGCGGCAAGCACGATGCGTTTGCTGACTTCACCTTCAGCGCCACAGACCCCGGTGCCGAATCGGCTGCCTATCTGGCAGGTTGGAACGTCTCATCAGCCGCCAAAGTGCTGGGGCAAGCCATCCCAGAGCCAGACTCACTGGCTTTGTTTGCGGTAGCACTCTTGGGCTTGGCGACGGTTGCCCGCCGCAAGGGACAAGCATCAAAAGGTTGAGGCAAGGCATAGGATCTCTCCCGACCGTAGACACATACGCGGGAGATTCCTGAAACATAAAGCAGGTCACCTTGTCGCACCTTCTGACCCAGCATTTCCAATGGGTTGGTGTGTTCAGTGCCACCCTGCTCTTGGTCATTGGCATCAGTTTTTCATTCTGGATGGCGCGACAACAACGCAGGAAAGTGGAGCGGCTTGCCGCCCACTACGCCCGCAACTTGATTGAAGCCAGTCTGGACCCCCTGATCACCATCAATCCCAAAGGCAAGATTACTGACGTCAACAGGGCCGCCGAGCAGGTCACGGGAATTGACCGCGCTTTGTTAATCGACAGTGATTTTTCTGATTATTTCCTGGACTCCGAAAAAGCCCGCCAAGGCTACCAGCAGGTGTTTTCGCAAGGGACATTGCACGACTACCCCCTGGCCATTCGCCATACCGATGGCCGCATCACAGAGGTGTTGTTTAACGCCAGTTTGTTTCATGACCTGGAGGGCCAGGTGATGGGCGTTGTGGCGTCAGCGCGCGATATTACCCAAAGAAAACTGGCTGAAGCCTCACTGCAAGCGGTGAGTGTTTTCACGCATGCCCGCGAAGGCATCATGATCACCAACGCGGCCGGGGCGATTATCAACACCAACGAAGCCTTCACCCGCATCACGGGCTACACGCGGGAAGAAGTACTGGGCAAGAACCCCCGCTTGCTGAGCTCGGGGCTGCATAGTCGCGATTTTTACGAGGCCATGTTCGTCGACCTGGCGCACAAAGGCCACTGGTATGGCGAGATTTGGAACCGGCGGAAAAATGGCGATGTATTTGCAGAGATGCTCACCACCAGTGTGGTGCGGGATGACCAGGGCCATATCCAGCATTACGTGGCCATGTTCTCTGACATTACCTCGATGAAGGAACACGAGCGGCAACTCGAACACATCGCCCATTTCGACACACTGACCAGCTTGCCCAACCGTGCATTGCTGGCGGATCGCTTGCAACAAGCTATGGCGCAAGCGCACCGGCACCAACACCTGCTGGCGGTGGTGTTTCTTGACCTGGATGGATTCAAGGGCATCAATGACAAATACGGGCACCAAATCGGTGACAAATTGCTGATCGCGCTGGCCCAGCGCATGAAGCTGGCACTGCGTGATGGCGACACGCTCTCGCGCCTGGGCGGTGATGAGTTTGTGGCCGTTTTTGTTGACCTGACCAGCGCCACGGCCAGTGCGCCCTTGTTTAACCGCCTGCTCATATCGGCAGCGCAGCCGGTGCATTTAGGGGGGCTGACCTTGCAGGTCTCGGGCAGCCTGGGGGTCACGTTTTACCCTCAAACACAAGAGGTCGATGCGGACCAGTTGCTACGCCAAGCCGACCAGGCCATGTACCAGGCCAAGCAGTCAGGCAAAAACAGATACCACGTATTTGATCCGGTCAAAGACATCAGCCAGCGCGGCCACAACGAAAGCATAGAACGCATTCGCCAAGCCTTGCTGAACAAGGAATTCATTCTTTACTACCAACCCAAGGTCAATATGCGCACAGGGAAAGTGGTAGGGGTGGAGGCGCTCATCCGCTGGCAACACCCTGACAAAGATTTGCTTGAGCCTGGGGCTTTTCTGCCGATCATCAATGACCACCCCTTGGCAATAGAACTGGGCAAATGGGTGCTTGATGCGGCCCTGACTCAGTTGGAAACTTGGCGAGCATCGGGTTTGAAAATTCCGGTCAGCGTCAATGTCTCCGCCCGCGAACTGCAGCAAGCTGACTTTGTCAAACACTTGCTTGAAGTGTTGTCGGACCACCCCAGCGCGCAACCGGAAGACTTGCAACTGGAGGTGCTGGAAACCAATGCACTGGAAGACCTGGCCCATGTGGCCCAGGTAATTGAAGCCTGCCGGGAAATTGGCGTCATGTTTGCGCTGGATGACTTTGGAACGGGTTACTCGTCACTGACCTATCTGAAGCGACTACAGGTCTTTCAGTTGAAAATTGACCAGAGTTTTGTCTCCAACATGCTGGACGACCCGGACGACCTCTCGATTCTGGAGGGCGTCATCGGTCTGGCCACAGCATTTCGCCGCGAGGTGATTGCCGAGGGCCTGGAACTAAAAGAGCACGGCACCATGCTGCTGCAACTGGGCTGTGATCTGGCCCAAGGCTATGGCATCGCCCGCCCGATGCCGGCAGAGGCCTTGCCTGCCTGGATCGCCCACTGGCGCCCCGAGCACTCTTGGGGCAATCTGGCCTCTGTCAAACGCGATGACCTGCCCCTTTTGTTTGCCAGTGTTGAGCACCGGGCCTGGGTCAAGGGCATCGAACAGTTTATTTTGGGAGAGCGTGAGGCACCCCCTTCTTTGGACTTGCGGCTTAGCCACTTTGGCCGTTGGCTTGAGTCCGAAGGGATCAATCACTTCAAGGAACACCCTTTATTTACAAGCGCCAACGCCTCATTCAAAGAGGTCTACCTTCTGGCTGCCGAGCTTTGCCATCTGCTCACCTGCAGTGAAAAGGCCCAGGCTCAGGCCAAGCTTGGTGGCTTGCACGCCGCGCGCGATGATTTTTTGCGCCAAGTGCAGCTTTTATTGCAAGCCAGGCAGGCTTGAAATGACCCAAAAAATGAATTTCAAGACTTATTAATAGCTATCAAAGACATTGAACTTCTTGCTTGGCACTCTCTCAGAGAGAGTGCTAATATACAAATCATGTTGAATAGGAGTTCAGGTATGTCTTATCAGATGGGTGTTTCAGGTGCAGCGCTTACGGTGTCCAACCCGTGGTCGATGGTGCCCCCACTCGGTAATATTGAGGCTTATATCTCTGCAGCCCATCGTTTACCGATGCTCACGCTAGAGGAAGAGCAGACGTTTGCGCGTCAGTTCAGGGAAGAAAACGACTTGGCTGCCGCTGGAAAGCTGGTGCTGTCACACCTGCGCTTGGTGGTATCCATCGCTCGCCAGTACTTGGGCTACGGGCTGCCCCACGGCGATTTGATTCAGGAGGGCAATGTGGGCCTGATGAAGGCCGTGAAGCGCTTTGACCCTGAACAGGGCGTGCGCTTGGTGAGCTACGCCATGCACTGGATCAAGGCGGAGATTCATGAATACATCCTGAAAAACTGGCGCATGGTCAAGGTAGCGACCACCAAGGCCCAGCGTAAGCTGTTTTTCAACCTGCGCTCCATGAAGCAGCGTTTCAAATCTGATGATGCCGCCGCTGATGCGGGCACGCACCGCGAAACACTTAATGAAGACCAGATTGACGCGATGGCCTCTGAGTTGCGCGTCAAACGTGAAGAAGTCATTGAGATGGAAACCCGGCTCTCGGGTGGTGATGTGATGCTGGACCCCAGCCCATCGGACGATGGCGAAGACGCGTTTGGCCCTATTGCTTACCTCACCGATACCCAGCATGAACCGACCGCCATGATCGAAGCGCACCAGCGCGATGTGTTGTCGAGTGACGGTATTGCCACAGCGCTGGAAGCGTTGGACGAGCGCAGCCGCCGCATTGTGGAAGAACGCTGGCTCAAGGTCAACGACGACAATTCAGGCGGTATGACCCTGCACGAACTGGCCGCCGTTTATGGCGTGAGCGCCGAGCGCATTCGTCAAATTGAAGTGGCGGCCATGAAGAAGATGAAGAAAACATTGGTTGAGTACGCCTAAACTTCTGGGCTTGCCGCAAAATGCCTCAGAAGGTCTGCGCCTTCTGGGGCTTTTTTATTTCTGGAACCTGAGATGACACAAAAATTATTCAAATTTGCTACTGTTTTTATAGCTGGTCTAGCATTATGTACGGCGTCCAGCAGCCAAAATAGCGTAAAAAATTCAGCTGAATGGCCAACCAAAACGGTGCACATCATCGTCGGCTTTCCAGCAGGCTCTTCCCCTGACCTAACCGCACGTACGTTTGCCGAACCGCTCGCCAAGGCACTGGGACAGTCGGTCATTGTTGAGAACAAGGTGGGCGCCGGGGGCAACATTGCCGCCGATTATGTGGCCAAGGCGACCGACGACCACACCATTGGTTTGATGATCAACGGCAATATGACGATTGCAAAGTTGATCAACCCCAAACTGCCTTACGACCCCTTGAAAGACCTCGCACCCATCAGTTTGATTGGCAGTTCGCCTTTGGTGTTGACCGCACCCATCAACTCACCAGGGGCCACCCCCCAGGAGTTTTTGGCCGCAGCGCGTCTAGCGGGCGACCAATGGAGCTACGGAACGCCCGGTGTGGGCACGGTCGGCCATATCGGCATGGAGTTCCTCAAAACCAAAAGCAAGATCAACCCGGTGCATGTACCCTATCCGGGCTACCCCCAGGTGGCCAATGCCATGCTGGGTGGGCAACTGCAGCTGTCCTTGTTGCCGCCCGCCTTGGCGATGGCGCAAATCCGTAATGGGAAACTCCGCGCCATTGGCGTGACCTCGAGTGTTCGCAGCACGCTGGTGCCTGAGTTGCCCAGTTTATCGGAGGCGGGTGTGCAAGGGTTTAACCTTGAGATATGGAACGCTGTGGCAGCCCCCCGGTCTATGCCCAAACCCGTGGTGGATCGTTTGTCCACCTTGTTCAGCGAGATTGCGCGCACCCCGGAAATGCGGCAAAAGCTGTTTCAGCAAGGCTGGCAGGTGGCGGGCACCTCGGCCGAAGGGCTGGCTAACCGCATCAAGTCAGACACCAAACTTCTGGGTGATGTCATTACCCAGCGCGGCATTAAGGCTGAATAACTTGCCCTGAACCGCCGGATACAAAGTTTTACTTAAGCAGCAGCTTGATGTCCGCCGCCAAGGGGGCAGCGCCCGTTCCGTAACGGGTGTACAAGCGCAATTTACCCTGAGCGTCATAGACATAACTGCCGGCTGAGTGGTCCATGGTGTAGCTGGTAGGGGTTTTGCCATCGACCTTTTTGTAATACACCTTGAAATCTTTGGCTATTTTTTCCAGATTGTCAGGCGTGGTGTAAAGCGCCAAAAACGTGGGGTCGAAGTTGCCCATGTAGGCCTTCAAGACTTCAGGGGTGTCGCGCTGCGGGTCGACCGTGACGAATAAGCCCTGCACGCGGTCGCCGTCTTTGCCCAAGAGTCGCTTCACCTCAACCAACTCGGCCATGGAGGTCGGGCACACGTCCGGGCACTGCGTGTAGCCAAAGAACATCACCACCACCTTGCCGGCAAAATCTTTGATGCTGCGGGCTTGGCCGTTGTGGTCAGTCAATGCGAAATCACGGGCATAGTCGGCCCCGGTGAGGTCAATGGCTGAAAAATTGGCCTGCTTCTCAGAACAAGCACTAAACAGGGCTACTGAGCCCGCCAGCAGAGCGACGCCAGCTATGCTTTTAAGTGCGCGACGTTTGTTCATCAATTTAGCCCAGGACATAGTGATCGACCAACAAAGCGGCAAACAGCGCACTCAGGTGGATGAGTGAGAAGCGAAAGGTCTTGCGCGCCAACTCGTCTGAATAGTCGCGCCAGAGCCAATAGGCGTACAAACAAAAACCGAAGCTGAGCACCACGGCGGCGACCAGGTAAATCCAGCCGCTCATGCCGTAAACATAGGGCAACAAGCAGGCCGCGAACAAGATAAAGGTGTACAACAAGACCATCAAGCGCGTGAATTCATTGCCGTGCGTGACCGGTAGCATGGGCAGTCCCGACTTGCGGTAGTCTTCCACACGGTAAAGGGCCAACGCCCAGAAGTGTGGTGGCGTCCACAGGAAAATAATCAAAAACAGGATCAGCGCTTCTGGCCCGACGTTGTTGGTGAGAGCCGCCCAACCGAGCACCGGGGGCATCGCGCCCGAAGCACCGCCAATCACGATGTTTTGGGGGGTCAGCGGCTTCAAAATCACGGTGTAGACCACGGCATAGCCGATGAAGGTGGCAAAAGTCAGCCACATGGTCAAAGGGTTGACCCAAAAGTACAGCAAAGACGAACCCACGCCACACAGCGCGGCGGAAAACAGCAGGGTTTGCCGATTGCCCAACTCGCCCTTGGCGGTGGGCCGCCAAGCGGTGCGTTTCATCTTGGCATCAATGCCTTTTTCAACAATGCAATTGAAAGCAGCAGCAGCGCCTGCGACCAACCAGATGCCCAGACAGGCCACCAAGGCCACTTGAACCTGCGCCCATGAGGGCATGCCAGGCACGGCCAACACCATGCCAATCAAGGCACAAAAGACGATGAGCTGAATCACGCGCGGCTTGGTCAGGGCATAAAACTGCTGAAAAACCGAGGATTGAACGATTGGTGAAGGGGCACTCATACAGGGTGTCTCGCTTTGACAGAATTTGACGCCACAGGCGCCCAAGTTAAAAGAGAAGCAGAGGTTCGGCTACTGGCCAGCGTCCAGGTCATCATGACGACCAACGCACCAGCGCCTCCCGTGTGCAACACGGCAGCCACCAAGGGCCAGCCCAGCACCACATTGCTCAAGCCGGTAAGCAACTGAAGACTGATGAGCCCGGCCAACCAACGTGAATGCGCGCGCAAGGCCGACACGCGATTAAGCCGCCATGCGAGAAAGCCAAAGACGGCCAGCACGACAAACGCCATGCTGCGGTGCACATAATGAATGGCCGTGAGGGCGGCAAAGCTGATGGCCTCACCTGAAGCGGTCAGGCCCAGCCCGCGCCAGAACTCGAAGCCTTGAGAGAAGTTCATCACCGGCCACCAGCTGTTTTGGCATTTGGGGAAATCGCTACAAGCCAGCACGGCGTAATTGGTGCTCACCCAGCCGCCCAAACCCACCTGAATGACCAATAAAGCCAAAGACGCCCACAAGAGTTTTCGCAACCCAGGACTGACCGCGGTCACGAGAGCGGCTCCCTGGGATTGGGCCGAACGAACCACTTGGACCGCCAGTAAAGCCAGCAGTGTG
The DNA here is from genome assembly GCA_947372745.1 of Comamonadaceae bacterium. GTDB lineage: Bacteria > Pseudomonadota > Gammaproteobacteria > Burkholderiales > Burkholderiaceae_C > Rhodoferax. The sequence continues at coordinate 76,092 of CANBUY010000005.1, forward strand.
AGCCCCCCCAGCAAATGCAGGGTCACAATGGCAGGAAACAATTTCATGGTGACCGTCAAAGCCCCGAAAGCACCCTGCAGACAGACCCAAAACAGGGTCAGTGTGGGCCACCAAGGGCTCAGCATGCGCGATGGGCCTGAGCGCGCCTTGCTCAGCCAGCTGGTCACCGCCAACACCAAAATCAGGACGCCAACGCTGGTCGCCAAATAGCGGTGAATCATTTCAACCCAGGCTTTTCCGTGCGTCACAGGTCCTGATGGCAAGGCACTTTGGGCCGCTGCAATCAGCGTGTTGGCACCGAGTGGGCTGCTATGACCATAACAGCCCGGCCAATCAGGGCAACCCAAACCAGAATCAGTCAAGCGGGTGAAGGCACCAAACATCACGAGGTCAAAGGTCAGGAAAAGCGTCAGCAGCGTGAGTGACTGAAACCGCCCCAAGGGAGTCGCCCGCCGGTTACGCCAGCCGACCCAGACCAAAGGTCCCAAAGCCAACAAGATGCCCATCAGCATCAGGTTGACCAAAGGTGACAAGTTGTAAAGTGAAGTCACAAAAAGGCCTAGCGCGGGGTCATGTGAGCAGGATCACGACCCGCCTTATCCCATGAGTCCGAGGCACGCAGGAGTCGTTCCATGTCCTTTTTAGCCTTCGCAGCACTGGCCAAATCAAGGTTGGCGGGGAAACGCATCATCCAGTTACCCATCGGGTCGACCAAATACAGGTGGTCGCTGATCTGGTGACCTTGTGACGGCGCCAACCAATTGGCGATCGCGCTTGGCGGCAGGCGCAACACGGTCGCGTCCTTCAAGCCAGGCAAGATTTTTTCAGGCACCTTGGCGTCATCCTGAATCAGCCAAACCCAATCAACCCGGTCTTTTTCTTTGCCCATGCCTTCGAGTAATTGGCGCTGCAGGTAAAGGTGACGCGCACAGGCGTCGTCGCAGTCACCCCCGGAAACACTGACGAGCAGCCACTGATCTTTCAGGGTTTGAAGGTTAACGGCAGCACCGCTGAGCGACTGAGCCAACTGATCCGGCAATGGTTTTTGCGGCTCGATCAGCTCCCCAAAATTGCGTCGCCCTTCAGGTCTCACCACGTAATACATAAAGTAAGACGCAATGACGGGGGCGGCACAAACAAGAAACACCAGCAACATCTTCCACCGACCACCGGTTTGACGCGCTTGCAAGTCAGCACCAGCGCCCGGCAGAGGCAAGTTGTGCACTGTGAGTCCCAAGGGATGGTCATCCGCTCCTGTAGTGGCGACACCTTCAGGCTTGTTGGGATTTTTTGAAGCGTCTAACAATTTGGAACCAGACATAAAGAATTGAAATCAGCGCACTGAGCGCAAACCATTGAAAGGCATAGCCGTAATGTTTTTCGACACCCGAGGCGACTTTGGGCCATTCGCGTAACAAACCTTCACTGGCGACCCCCGATTGTTGCACCGACACCGCCAGCAATGGCAGACCTATTTCGGCGCTGAAAGCTGCAAGGTCAACATTTTGCCGCAACACCGTTTTCTCGGCCTCGCCAAGCTCGTATAACTTGGACGGCGGCGGGACAATACGACCCTCTAAGTCCACCGCTCCGATGGGCGTGCTGACGGGTGTGACCTGCAAGCGATCGAGGAAGTTTCTGGCCACCCAACCCCGCTGTACCAGCAGCACAGCGCCTGAGCCCTCCAACTGAAAGGGCGTGAGCACAAACTGGCCCACTTTGTCGTTCATCTGTCGGTTGTCGAGATAAACCGTGTGTTGCGCCAACCAGTGTCCATGCAAGACAATTTTGCGATGAACCAAAGACTTCATATCTGCTGTGGCCAACAAGTCCTGCGCATCCAAAGCAGGTAAACGCCCTTGCGACTCAGTGGCGGCCTGATAGGATTCTTTTTGATCGGCGCGCGACAACTGCCAACGCCCCAGTGCCAGCGTCAATACCACCGCCAACAAGGCAGCTATGGTGATGATCCAGAACTTGAACCGTAATCTCAACAGATAATCTCCAGCATGAAATATTTAGTCCTTATTGCATTCATCGCCATCCTGGCCAGCTTGGCGACCGCGCTCTTTTTTATGATGAAGAGCAAAGACAGCGGGAAAACACGGGGTCAAAAAATGGCCTTTGCCTTGGGGCTGAGAGTCGCCATTTCAATCTTGCTATTTGCCAGCATTCTGCTTGCTTGGAGGCTGGGCTACATCCATCCCACTGGCATTCAGTCCGGACAATAAAGAGGGTGTCGTCTGACAGTCAAAAAGGCACCCAAGGGTGCCTTTTTGACGGGTACTGTTTCGATTACAACCAGTAAACCAAGATGTAAAGTCCCAACCAGACCACGTCAACAAAGTGCCAGTACCAAGCGGCACCTTCAAAACCGAAATGACGGTCTGCCGTGAAGTGACCTTTTTGCAGACGCAGGGTGATGAACAACAGCATCAACATACCGATAAATACGTGGAAGCCGTGAAAGCCGGTCAACATGAAGAACGTTGAGCCATAGATACCAGAAGTCAATTTCAGGTTCAACTCATGGTAGGCATGGTAATACTCGTAGCCCTGAACGATCAGGAACACAAAGCCCAAAGCAACCGTCATCCACATGAAGGCAATGGTCTTCGCGCGGTTGCTGGTGATCAAGGCGTGGTGTGCGATGGTCAAGGTCACGCCAGAGCTCAGCAACAAGGCCGTGTTGATCGTGGGCAGCCAAAAAGGCGTCATGGTCGTGAACGGTTCCACGATTCCAGCAGGTGAACCTGTCACACCAGCGGCAAGGCTTGGCCAAACGGCTTTGAAATTAGGCCAGATCAGAGCATTTTCCAAACTTCCCAAGGACGGCACCGAGTGATCGCGGGCCCACCAAAGTGCTGTAAAAAACGCACCGAAGAACATGACTTCAGAGAAGATGAACCAGCTCATACTCCAACGGTAAGACAAGTCGATTTTGTGGCCGTATTGACCGCCTTCGCTCTCGCCCACCGATTCGCTGAACCACTGAAACAGCACGGTCAAAAAGAAAATCAGGCCAAAGGCCAGGGAATACTTGCCCCAATCGGCGCCATTGACCCATTGGCCAGCACCGAGGATGACAAAAAACAGGCCCAAGGCACCCATCGCGGGATGACGCGAGGGGCTAGGTACAAAATAATACGGTGTTGTTCCGTGGGTTGTTGAACTCATTTCAGCTCCATTCCTTCCGATACTCTTAAACCATTTTCGCCGATGTTGCGTGTTGCCTTATTTGGCAACCACCCAGTTCACCAGCACTATCAAACCAACGACAAAAACAACTGCACCCGCAATGCCCACTGCAATGATATGAAATGGGCTCACTCGGGCCATGTCCTCGTGAGAGGCGCTGTTTTGTCTAATCCCTAAAAAAGACCACGCCACCATTTTGATGGTGTGACCTATCGAACTCTTTTTGACAGCTTTAGTGCCATCACTCATGATCCGGCCTCTGCCACCGCTTGCTTGCGCATGGACACCACCGGTGCCGCAGGCGTTTTTCCACCGACTTCAAAAAATGTATATGAAAGCGTAATCGTCTTCACATCCTTGGATAGCTTGGGGTCGATCACAAAAACGACTGGCCAGGATTTCTTTTCACCTGGAGCCAGTGTGTATTGATTGAAACAAAAACACTCCAGCTTGTTGAAATGAGCACCTGCCTGCTGAGGCGCATAACTCGGTATGGCTTGCGCCGAAATGGTTCTGTCTTGTACGTTTTTGAATTCGTACATGACGGTGGCCATTTCCCCGGGATGAACCTGCACAGAACGCTGGGCTGGTTTAAATTCCCAAGGACCGCGGCTATTTGCATCAAACTCAACCGTAATCGTCCGGCTCACATCCACTTGCGTATTGGCAGGCGTATTGGGTGTGGCACCCGGAATATTACGATCGCCCAAAGCCAGAATGTTGATGCCGGTCATTTCGCAGATCGACTTGTAAAGCGGCACCAAGGCATAACCAAACGCGAACATGCTGACGGTGATCACCGCCAACTTGCCCACCATCCGGAAATTTTCGTGGCGAAGGTTCATACCTTAGCGGCTTTCCAAAAACATCTTGACCATAAAACCTACAAAAAATACGATGGCAACCGAGCCCAGAATCAATCCGGTTTTAAGGTTGGCTTTCTTTTGAGCAGGTGTCATGAGTAGCTTTTGAAATTTAACTTAAGCAATGATCTTGTTGGCAGCAGCGTTCAACTTTGGAGGTGTCTCAAAAGTGTGGAAAGGTGCTGGCGAAGGAACTTCCCACTCGAGACCTTCTGCGGCTTCCCAAGGCTTCTGAGGTGCTTTCTCGCCCTTGCCACGCATGGTAGGAATCACGATAAACACGAAGAAGTAAACCTGGGCAAAACCAAACAGGAAACCACCGATAGACGCAATCGCGTTGAAGTCAGCGAACTGCATGGGGTAGTCGGCATAGCGACGGGGCATACCCGCCAGACCCAAGAAGTGCATCGGGAAGAACGTGACGTTGAAAGCAATCAGTGACCACCAGAAGTGAATCTTGCCGCGTGTTTCGTTGTACATGACACCGGTCCACTTGGGACTCCAGTAGTAGTAACCTGCAAACATGGCATACAAGGAACCAGCCACCAACACGTAGTGGAAGTGGGCAACCACGTAGTAAGTGTCATGAATCTGGATGTCGATCGGCGCCATGGCCAAAATCAAACCCGTGAAACCACCGAGCGTGAACACAAAGATAAAGCCAACTGCGAACAGCATAGGCGTCTCAAAGGTCATGGAACCCTGCCACATGGTGGCGATCCAGTTGAAAATTTTCACAGCGGTAGGCACAGCGATCAGCATCGTGGCGTACATGAAAAACAACTGACCAGTGACAGGCATGCCGGAGGTAAACATGTGGTGAGCCCACACAATGAAACTCAGAATAGCGATGCTGGATGTTGCGTAGACCATGGAGGCGTAGCCGAACAATTTCTTGCGGGCAAACGCAGGCACGATCTGGCTAATGATGCCGAAGGCCGGCAAAATCATGATGTACACCTCAGGGTGACCGAAGAACCAGAAAATATGCTGGTACATCACAGGGTCACCGCCGCCGGCGGGGTTGAAGAAGCTGGTGCCGAAATGGCGATCCGTCAGCGTCATGGTGATGGCGCCAGCCAAAACAGGCATCACAGCAATCAACAAGTAAGCGGTAATCAGCCAGGTCCAGCAAAACATGGGCAACTTCATGAGCGTCATGCCAGGGGCACGCATGTTCAGGATGGTGACGATGATATTGATGGAACCCATGATGGAGGAAGCCCCCAAAATGTGCAAAGCAAAAATACCGGTGTCCATACTGGGGCCCATTTGCAGGGTCAGTGGCGCGTAAAGCGTCCAGCCTGCAGCGGGTGCGCCACCGGGCACGAAGAAGGAAGTTGCCAACAGCAAACCGGCAGGAATCATCAGCCAGAAACTGAAGTTATTCATACGGGCAAAGGCCATGTCGGCAGCGCCAATCTGCAGGGGAATCATCCAGTTGGCAAAGCCCACAAACGCCGGCATGATGGCGCCGAACACCATGATCAGACCGTGCATCGTGGTGAGTTGGTTAAACAACTCAGGGTTGATGAATTGCAAACCAGGCTGGAACAATTCAGCGCGAATCAACAGCGCCAAAATGCCACCGATCATCAACATCGTGAAACTGAACAACAGGTACAAAGTACCAATGTCTTTGTGATTGGTAGCAAATACCCAACGGCGCCAGCCTGTGGGCGCGTGGTCATGATGATCGTCATGGGCG
>CANBUY010000006.1 GCA_947372745.1 Comamonadaceae bacterium
CACGTTATGCGCAAGATGCAAGTCAACGAATGACTTATATTGTGAATTCGCTCGCCCAATATGAAGTTCACGTAGCCCGCTACTACTACACACGTGGCGCCTACCTGGCCGCCATCAACAGAGCTCAACTGGCACTGTCTGACTACCAAGGCATGCCGGCAGTAGAAGAGGCCCTCTACATCATGGTGAAGTCCTACGATGCATTGGGGCTGGTTCAACTGCGCGATGATACGAAGCGAATTTTGGATAAGAATTACCCGAAAAGTGAATTTACAAGCCGTGGATTTAAAGCGAACTCCGATCCGTGGTGGAAGCTTTGGTAAGTTGAGCGAGTTCGTCAAATAGCGCCTCCTCCGTTTCGACTTTTCTCATGGGCGGCAGCGACGCCAATAGTCGCTTTCCGTAGCCCATTTGCTTCAATCGGCTATCGCAAATAACCAACAGCCCCCGGTCAGATTCGCGCCGGATCAAGCGTCCCGCGCCCTGCTTCAACGCCATAGCAGCTTCTGGAATGAAGTAGCGGCTGAACACGCTCTTCCCCATCGCTTCAATTTGCTTAGAACGCGCCTCAACCACGGGGTCACTTGGCGGAGGAAAGGGCAGCTTGTCTATGACCAACAACTGCAAAACATCGCCCGGCAAATCAACGCCTTCCCAAAATGAAGCAGAGGCGACCAATATACAGCCAGGTTTATTTTCAATATTTCCACTGCGAAAACGCTCGATTAATTCCCTCTTGGGTAACTGCCCCTGCACCAAGACCTGCAAATCATTCGGACCAGTAAACCTTTGCTGTAATGCATCGCTAATAGCGGCCAGCGCCCGGAGGGTCGTGGTGAGAACCAAGGTTCGACCACCGATCACCGGAGCCATTTGGGCAACCAATGCGGCCACCTGCGAACTGTGCGCCGGATCGTTGGGCTTGGGCAAATTCATGGGCACATAAACGCCGGCTTGAAGCGCGTAATTAAAAGGACTGGCCACCTTCAAAATTTCAGCTTCAGTTAAGCCACAGGGTTCGGTGAACCAGCGCAACTCAGGATCATCACCCAACGTCGCCGAGGTAAAAATCCACGCCTGATGCGCATCACCCGCGAGTGCAGACTTGACCAGCTTCGTTTTCACGACCTGCGCTATGTCTAGGGGCGCTTCAACCAAACGAAGCTGCATGCCCACATCGATCCATCTGACCGCTTCATGACCACAGGGCGCTACAAACTGCGCAATGCGTTCGAGCATTGCATCGCAACGTTCGCTCAACCGCATTAAATCTGGCGCCAAGTCCTTCACAACCTTCAAAGCCAGACTGGACAAAGTGCATGCCGCCTCAATGTCCTTAATAGCTGAGCGCCAATCGGCTTCGATCAAATGCTCAGGCGCAACTTCAACCCAGCGCAGTTTGGTGCCCGACTTGACGTTGCCCACTGAAAGTCGAAGGTCTCGTGCAGCACATTCGATATTGAACGCCAGCGTAGCCCAATCAGCATACCCCCCGGCAAAACTAAGTCCATGCGTTAAAAGGTCACGGGAAAAGTCGATGAGTTGGCCGCTGCTTAATTGCGACCCAAGAAACTGAACTCCTGTTTCGTTGAGCTGATGTGCCTCATCAAAGATCACCGTCTTGACCGTCGGCAGCAATTCGGCAACGCCAGAATCACGAACCGCCATATCTGCGAAGAACAAATGATGGTTTATCACCACGACATCTGCAGCCATCGCCTCTCGACGGGCTAGATTGACATGGCATTCGCGAAATTGGGGGCAAGCTGCTCCAACACAGTTATCTCGGGTGGATGTCACCAAGGGAATGAGGGGGGAGCGCTCATCCAGACCGGGAAGTTCCGCCAAATCGCCCGACCGCGTGGTGAGCGACCATGACTCAATTTTGGCTAAAGCGTGTATTTTTAATCGATCAGATGCATCGACGTTTTGCCTCGTTCCCGCCAACCGGTGCAGACACAGGTAACTGCTTCGTCCTTTGAGCAAGGCGATACGAATGGGCAAATTCATCGCACTAACCAGTTCGGGCAAATCTCGACCGAATAATTGATCTTGCAAGGTTTTGGTTGCTGTCGAAAGCAGTACACGGTCACCGCTCAGCAGCACGGGCACCAGGTAGGCAAAGGTCTTGCCAATGCCGGTTCCGGCCTCCACCACAAGCACGCCACCCTCATCAATGACTCGCGCTACAGCAAGCGCCATTTCGGTTTGCCCCGAACGTGGCACAAACGACTCAAAGGAGCGAGAAAGTAGACCGCCTATGGCAAACATCTCGCCTACAGTGTCTTGCAAGCTCATTGAACGGGAAGTGGTTGGATCGGTTTGTCAGCTTTTTTCTTAAGGAGTTCAGCTTCACGACTTTGCCGATGCTCCTGGGCCTCTTTGAGCTTGAGATCAAAGTCCATTTTGTTTTTAGCAGCCTCTTCCGCATAACGTGATGATTCCAAGGGCGTCTTGGCCTGCTTGTCATCCTTTATTGGCAAAGGCTTGAGCAGCTGATCCGCCACCTTTTTTGCAGCGCTGGCCTCACGCTCTTTTTGCGCATTAACAGCTTCCAAACGGCTAGCATTAGCTTCTTCAAGCTTTTGAGGTGAAGATTTTTCCTGAATCAGTTCGATCTGATCGGCCGCCTTTTTTCTTCGCTCCAGGTCGTTCAGGATAACTTCCTGGCGCCGCAGATCCTCCAGGGCCGAACGGCGCTTGACGCGCACTTGCTTCAGGCAGTCGTTCACAGCAAACCGCTCATAACAAACACGCTCCTGGTCAGAAAAACGAGCCTCCTCGGCGCTACGCGCTTCTTGTATTTGCTGACGTGTCAAGCCTTCATAGCTTGTTTGCGCACTTGTGCCTGACAAGGAAAAAGCGATGAGCAAGAAGCTGAGATGCCGCCTCATGTCAAACGGGTATCAACAACTCGACGCTCAAGCGCCAAAAACTCACTTGATCGCATTTCATTCAGTCGAGAAACCGTTCGGGGGAACTCATGGGCCAAGGGTCCCTCTTGGTACAAGAGCTCAGGCGCAACCTCTGCGGACAAGATCAATTTGACGCGCCGATCGTAAAGCACGTCCACCAGCCAAGTAAACCTTCGCGCTTCGGAAGCCATTCTCATCGGCATGTGAGGCACATCGCTGAGCAATACCGTGTGGAACTGGGTGGCGATTTCAAGGTAATCGTTTTGTGAGCGGGGCCCGCCACACAGCGTCTTGAAGTCAAACCAAACCATGCCGCCGGCTTTGCGGCGGGATCTTATTTCTCGGGCTTCGATGTGTAAAACAGGGTTTTCATCCGGGCATTCAGCCAGTCGGTCAAACGCATCACGCATAGAGGCATCGGCAGCGGCGCCCAGTGGCACATGGTAAAGCTCGAGTTGCTCCAAGGTTCGACGACGGTAATCGGTGCCATTGTCAACGTTGATGACTTCCAGCTTTTGATTCAACAAGGCAATCGCCGGCTTGATGCGGTCGCGGTGCAATCCATTGGGGTACAGATCGTCGGGCTTGAAGTTGGAAGTCGTGACCAACCCAACGCCATTGTCAAACAAGGCGGCCAAGAGCCGGTGCAAAATCATGGCGTCGGTAATGTCGGCGACATGAAATTCATCAAAGCAAATCAAACGGTATTTTTTGGAGATTCGCTTGGCCAGCTCATCCAGAGGATTCACCGTGCCTTGCAGGCCAGAAAGTTCGCGGTGCACCTCGCGCATGAACTCATGGAAGTGCAAACGCGTTTTACGCCTGAGGGGCACGGCGTTATAAAAGCAATCCATCAGGAAACTTTTGCCCCGCCCTACCCCGCCAAACATGTAAACACCCCGAGGAATCTCGGGGCGGTTAATTAGTTTCTTGAGGGCATTCGAGCGTTTTTCTTTGAACTGCGCCCATTCTTGTGCACAACGCTCAAGGGCCTCGACAGCCCGAAGCTGTGCTGGATCAGCGGTATATCCCCGTGCCAATAACTCAGCTTGGTAGGCTTGTAAAACAGTCACGTATCAAAACCCAGTTGCTATAAAAAAAAGAGCTGCTTAAGCCCTCTGTACGGACCTAAGCAGCAATTTAAGTATAAATTAAAAATTCAATGTGCGCTTATCGACGGCCAGAGCAGCCTCTTTGGTCGCCTCGCTCAGTGAAGGGTGCGCATGGCAAATACGGGCAATATCTTCGCTGCTGGCCCGAAACTCCATCGCCACCACACATTCAGCGATCAATTCGCTGGCCATAGGGCCGACAATGTGAACGCCAAGAATTTCGTCGGTGGTGGCATCTGCCAACATTTTGACCATGCCTGTGGTGTCGCCCAAGGCACGCGCGCGTCCGTTGGCCAAAAACGGAAACGTGCCAGCTCTGTAAGCCACGCCGTCGGCTTTGAGTTGCTGCTCAGTGCGGCCCACCCAAGCGATTTCGGGGCTGGTGTAAATCACCCAGGGGATCGTGTTGAAATTGACATGACCGTGCTGACCTGCAATACGCTCAGCGACAGCCACGCCCTCTTCTTCTGCTTTGTGCGCCAGCATTGGGCCACGCACCACGTCACCCACCGCCCAAATACCGGGCAAACTGGCACGGCACTGCTCGTCCACCACAATCGCACCACGCTCATCCAGCGCCAAACCGACCGCTTCGGTGTTCAGACCAATGGTATTAGCTACGCGGCCAATGGAGATGATCAATTTGTCCACCTCCAACGTCTGCGCTTCACCTTTGGCATTGGTCCAAGCCACGCTCACGCCTTTTTTGCTGGTTTTGATCTCACCAACCTTGACGCCCAGCTCAATTTTCAAACCTTGCTTGACAAATGCCTTGTGTGCTTCTTTGGCAATTTGCTCATCGACGGCGCCCAGGAAAGTCGGTAAACCTTCAAGAATGGTGACTTCCGAGCCCAAACGACGCCAGACCGAGCCCATCTCCAAGCCAATCACGCCCGAGCCAATCAGGCCCATTTTCTTTGGCACAGCGCCCAAAGCCAAAGCACCTTCATTGGAGAGGATCAACTCTTCATCAAACGGTGTTCCTGGCAATGCGCGCGCATTGGAACCCGTAGCCACAATAATTTGCTTGCCTACCAAGATTTCTTCTGTGGCGCCTGCCACATTGATTTCATAGCCGCCCTCTACTGCTTTAACAAACGAGCCACGTCCGTGAAAGAAAGCGACCTTATTTTTCTTTAACAGGTATTGAATACCGTCGTTGTTTTGTTTGACGACCATGTCTTTGCGCGCCACCATTTTGGCCACATCAAGACTTAAACCGGACACTGAAATACCGTGATCTGCAAAGTGGTGGCTGGCATGGTCAAAATGCTCGGACGACTGCAAAAGCGCTTTGCTGGGAATGCAACCGACATTGGTACAAGTACCGCCCAAAGCCGGGCCACCCTTGGCGTTTTTCCATTCGTCGATGCAGGCCACGTTCATGCCCAACTGGGCTGCGCGAATAGCTGCAATATAGCCACCAGGGCCGCCACCGATGACGATCACGTCGAATTGTTTACTCATGAAAATTCCAGTATTCGGTTAAAAAACAACCCGTTCACAAGGCCAAAGGCCTCGTCACGGGGTTTATCGCTTAGCTTGAATGATTAAATATCAAACAACAAACGAGCGGGGTCTTCCAGCGCTTCCTTCATCGCCACCAAGCCCAATACAGCTTCACGACCATCAATAATGCGGTGGTCGTAGCTCATGGCGAGATAGTTGATGGGTTGAACCACGATTTGGCCATTCACGACCATCGCACGGTCTTTGGTCGCGTGAACGCCCAAAATTGCGGACTGTGGTGGGTTGATGATGGGGGTCGAAAGCATCGAGCCAAACGTGCCACCATTGGAGATGGAGAACGTACCGCCTGTCATCTCTTCCATGCTCATCTTGCCGTCGCGGGCCTTGGCACCGTACTCGGCAATCTTTTTCTCGATGTCTGCAAAACTCATCTGATCGGCGTTGCGCAAGATAGGCACCACCAAACCGCGTGGTGAGCCCACAGCAATACCGATGTCGAAGTAGCCGTGGTACACGATGTCATTGCCGTCAACGGAGGCATTGAGAACAGGGAATTTCTTCAATGCATGGACAGCGGCCTTCACAAAGAAGCTCATGAAACCAATTTTGATGCCATGCTCTTTCTCGAACTTATCCTGGAAGCGCTTGCGCATTTCCATGACCGGTCCCATATTGACTTCATTGAAGGTCGTCAAAATGGCATTGGTGGACTGTGACTGCAAGAGACGTTCGGCCACACGAGCACGCAAGCGGCTCATAGGCACGCGCTGTTCAGGACGCTCGCCCAAGGCAACGGGTGCACTGGCCACCTGAGGCAACAAAGCCGCTGGAGCCTTAACAGGCATAGGCGTCACAGCGACGGCTTTAGGTGCAGCAACGGCCACCAAAACATCACCTTTGGTCACGCGGCCATCTTTGCCGGTACCAGCAACAGAGCCTGCAGCCAACTGGTTGTCCGCCATCAATTTGGCAGCAGCAGGCATGGCCACGCCAGCCATGCTGTTGCCAGCAGAAGGTGCGGCAACCGCAGCTGCGGCCGCAGGGACTGCAGCGGTCGCGGCACCTGCTTTGGCTTCGGTGTCAATCCGGGCAATGAGCTGCTCGGCACCTACGGTGGCGCCGTCAGCCACGAGCAGTTCGACCAACACGCCAGCAGCGGGCGCAGGTACTTCCATCACCACTTTGTCGGTTTCGACTTCAATCAGGATTTCATCAATCGTGATGGCGTCTCCGACTTTTTTCTTCCATTGCAACAATGTGGCTTCGGCCACGGATTCAGACAACTGGGGAACTTTTACTTCAACGATAGCCATATCAATTCTTTCGGTATTTATTTAAGATTATTTGGTAAGAACGAAGCCTTTGAGCTTGCTGAAAGCGCCTTCAACCAGTGCTTTTTGCTGCTCTTGGTGCAGGTGCGAGTAGCCCACCGCCGGAGAGGCAGAGGCGGCACGACCCGAGTAGCCCAGCTTTTGTCCATCTGCCATATTTTCATGAATATAGTGCTGAACAAAGAACCATGCGCCCTGATTTTGCGGCTCATCCTGGCACCAGACGATGTCTGTGGCGTTGGGGTATTTTTTGATTTCGTTTGAAAAAGCTTTGTGCGGGAACGGATACAGCTGTTCAACGCGCAAGATGACGACATCATCAGCACCCTTCTCTTCGCGTTTTTTCACCAAATCGTAGTACACCTTGCCGGAGCAGGCCACGATACGTTTGACTTTATCCGCCTTCAGTTCCTTGTTCTCAGGAATCACCGTCTGGAAGCTGCCCTTGGTGAACTCGGACACTGGCGAGGCCGCATCTTTGTTACGCAGAAGCGATTTGGGGGTAAAGATAACCAGCGGCTTGCGCAGGTTACGAACCATCTGACGACGCAGGACGTGGAAAATCTGGCTCGCAGTGGTGGGCTGCACGATTTGCATGTTGGTGTCCGCAGACAACTGCATGAAACGCTCCAGGCGCGCCGAACTGTGCTCAGGTCCCTGACCTTCATAGCCGTGCGGCAGCATCATGGTGATGCCGTTAACACGACCCCACTTGACCTCACCTGAGGCAATAAACTGGTCAATCACGACTTGCGCACCGTTGGCGAAGTCGCCAAATTGCGCTTCCCAGATCACCATCGTGTGAGGATCCGTGGAGGCGTAACCGTATTCAAAGGCCAAAACAGCCTCTTCAGACAAGATCGAGTCAATCACAACAAACGGTGACTGGCCTTCAGCGACGTTTTGCAATGGCACATAAGTACCGGTATCCCACTTTTCGCGCTTTTGATCATGAATCACGGCGTGGCGGTGGGTAAAGGTGCCGCGACCTGAATCTTCGCCGGACAAACGCACTGGGTAACCACTGGCTACCAATGAGGCAAAAGCCATGTGCTCGCCCATACCCCAATCCACGGGCGTGTCACCGCGACCCATCGCCGCACGGTCGTCATAGACCTTGCGAACCAATTGGTGAGGCGTCACGCTGTCAGGAATCGTCGTGACTTTTTCAGACAAGCGCTTCCACTCAGACAAAGGAATGGAGGTGTCGCCTGCATCGGTCCACTTTTTACCGAGGAAAGGTGCCCAATCGACCGCGTACTTGCTCTTGAAGTTGCTCAAGATAGGATCAACCGTGTGCTTGCCCGAGTCCATGGCCGCGCGGTAAGCACGGGCCATGTCATCACCCAAAGTCTCGCCCAAACCTTGCGCTGATAATTTGTCAGCATACATTTTGCGAGTGCCGGGGTGGGCAGCAATTTTCTTGTACATCAAGGGCTGAGTCAGCGCCGGGGTGTCTTGTTCGTTGTGACCCAACTTGCGGAAGCAAGTGATGTCCAACACGACGTCCTGACGGAACTCCATCCGGAATTCCAGGGCCAACTGGGTAGCCAGTACGACGGCTTCCGGGTCATCGCCATTGATGTGCAAGACCGGAGCCTCCACCATCTTGACGATATCGGTGCAATACACCGACGAGCGCATGTCGCGCGGGTCTGAGGTCGTAAAGCCGATCTGGTTGTTGATGATGATGTGCACCGTACCGCCGGTGGTGTAACCACGGGTTTGGGCCAGTGCCAGGGTTTCCTGGTTAACGCCTTGACCACCAAAAGCCGAGTCACCGTGCACCAACACGGGCAACACCTGCTTGCCCAGAGGGTCAGCGCGGCGATCCATACGGGCGCGCACTGAACCTTCAACCACGGGGTTCACAATTTCAAGGTGTGAAGGATTAAAGGCAAGACTCAAGTGAACCGGACCGCCGGGTGTGGCGACGTCAGAGCTAAAGCCTTGGTGGTACTTCACATCACCGCTGGGGAGTTCTTCTGGCGCGGTGTGGTCAAACTCGGCAAACAAATCCGCAGGCAATTTGCCCAGGGTGTTGACCAACACGTTCAAACGACCCCGGTGGGCCATGCCAATCACGATCTCTTGAACGCCTTTGGCGCCAGCGGACTGAATCAACTCGTCCATGGCGGCAATAAAGCTCTCGCCACCTTCGAGTGAAAAGCGCTTTTGACCCACATACTTGGTGTGCAGGAAACGCTCAAGGCCTTCAGCAGCGGTCAAGCGATCAAGAATGTGTTTCTTCTTCTCGCTGTTGAAACTGGGCTTGCTGCGAATGCTTTCTAACTTTTGTTGCCACCAGCGCTTTTGATTTTGGTCGCTGGTGTACATGTACTCGACACCAATCGTGCCGCAGTAAGTCTCACGCAGAGCATTCATCAACTCACGCAAAGACATGGTCTCTTTGCCAAAGAAGGTATTGCTGGTGTTAAAAACCGTTTCCTGGTCGGCATCGCCAAAACCATAGAAAGCGGGGTCAAGCTCAGGAATATTGTCACGCTCAGTGCGCTTCAAGGGGTCCAGATCGGCCCAGCGCTGTCCGACATTGCGGTAGGCAGCAATCAGTTGCTGTACGGCGGTGCGTTTTCGCCCCATCTCGATATCAACATTGGCCACAACGACTTTAGTGCCACCGCGCTTGGCGCGCTCGGCAAAAGCATTGATCACAGGTTGGTGAGGCACGTCTTTGGCGTTGCTGCCGTCAACGGCTGGTACGTGCTGCAAAGCGTCGAAGTAATCGCGCCATGAGTCTGTGACGCTACCGGGGTTGGCCAGGTAGTTTTCGTACATCTCTTCGACGTACGGTGCATTGCCACCAAATAAATAGGTGTTCGCCTGATAGGCGTTAAAGATCGAGTTCGATTCACTCATATTCCGCTGACCTCCGTTTCCCTTTAGGAAACATTAGCTGGTTAAAGCTGATTGATAATTAACCTTCCGCGTCCCGGCTTGACCGTTTGGCGGATGCGACTGTGGCGTGGAAGGGCCTAGTAACTCTCTCAATTGTGCCACTAAAAGAAATATCGACTGAAGTCTCTTTTTGGCAAACACAATTAAGCCGCGATCAAATCTTTGATTTGCTGGAGTGCGCCGGGGTCATCCATGGTGGTTAAATCACCTGGATCACGCCCCTCGCAGACCGCCTGCAGCGCCCGACGCAAAAGCTTGCCGCTTCGGGTTTTTGGCAGTGTGTTGACGAATCGAACGCGGGCAGGACGCGCGACAGCGCCCAGATCACGATCAACCATCTTCATGATTTCGCCCTCCAACTTCAAACAAGCGGCGTCGTCCACCAGCAAGCTTGCGTCTTTAACGACGGCAAATGCCATGGCGACCTGGCCTTTGAGCTGGTCAGCAACGCCCACCACCGCCACCTCGGAGATATTAGGGTGAGCCGAGATGCTCTCTTCAATTTCCCGGGTGCCCAGGCGGTGCCCGGCCACGTTGATCACGTCATCGGTACGACCCAGAATAAAGAAGTAACCGTCGGCATCACGAATTCCCCAGTCAAACGTGCTGTAAACCATTTTATTGGGCACGCTGGACCAGTAGGTTTTAACAAATCGCTCGTCATCGCGCCAGATCGTTTGCAGGCAGCCAGGAGGCAGAGGGCCTTCGATAGCGACCACACCTTTTTGGTTGGGTCCTGTTAATTCTTCGCCGGTTTGATCGTCCAGCAGTTTGACGTCGTAGCCGTAGACCGCTTTGCCCGGTGAGCCAAATTTACTTTGCGCCTGCTCGACCCCATTGCACAGCGAAAGAATCGGCCAACCCGTTTCTGTCTGCCAGTAGTTGTCAATGATCGGCTTACCGAGGCTTTCACTAATCCATTTGGCCGTGGGCTCGTCCAAGGGCTCACCCGCCAAAAACAGGGCACGCAGGCTGGACAAATCATATTTTGAAAGCAGCGCCGGGTCTTGCTTTTTCAAAACGCGCACCGCAGTGGGGGCGCTGAACATCACGGTGACCTTGTACTTCTCGACCAAACTCCACCAGATGCCGCCATCAGGACGCGTCGGCAGTCCCTCGTACATGATGGTTGCCATGCCGGCAATCAATGGGCCGTAAATAATGTAGCTGTGACCCACCACCCAGCCAATATCGCTGGTTGAAAAATAGGTTTCGCCCGCATTGCCGCCATAAATATGCTTCATGCTGGACGCCAGCGCCACAGCGTAACCGCCCGTGTCGCGCTGCACGCCTTTGGGCTTGCCGGTGGTGCCACTCGTGTAAAGCGTGTAGCTCGGATGTGTGGACTCCACCCATTCGCAGGGCACGACTAAGTTGAAGTGTTTTAACCTTAAATCGCCCCACAGATGATCTCGACCAGCTACTAAATCCATAGCAACTAACTGACGATCAACGAGCAATACAGACTCCGGCTTGTAGCTGGACAAGCGAATCGCTTCGTCTAGCAAAGGCTTGTAAGCGACCGGTTTGCCACCGCGCGAACCGGCGTCAGCACTGATCACAACCTTAGGCTCTGCGTCTTCAATTCTTGACGCCAGCGAACCCGAGGCAAACCCGCCAAAAACAACCGAGTGGATGGCGCCAATGCGTGTGCAAGCCAACATGGCAAACGCAGCCTCGGCAATCATGGGCATGTAAATCAGGACACGATCGCCCTTTTGAACGCCCAAGTCCTTGAGCGAAGCGGCCATGCGCTGAACTTCCGCATGGAGCTCACGGAATGAATAGATGCGCTCTTCGTTGGTTTCAGTGGAAACAAAAATCAAGGCCGCTTGATCAGCGCGCGCGGCCAGGTGACGATCGACCGCGTTGTGGCACAAATTGGTCGTGCCACCGACAAACCATTTGGCAAACGGCGGATTGGTGTAATCACAAATCTGCTGCGGGGGCGTTTTCCAGTCCACCATTTGCGCCTGCTCGGCCCAAAAAGTATCACGCTCGTTCAAGGAACGACTGTGGAAGTCGGCGTACGTTGTCATTATTTGTCTCCAGTTGGATCAGTAAACTGAATTCATAATTATGATGATTCAGCTTGCAAGAGACTGACTATGAGACCGCCTGTGCACGGTCCATGACGCCGTTATTTGATGAGCGCCTGCACCTCATGAAAGGCAGGATGCTCTGCCGAGCGCAGCCACTCAAACGCCACCATTTCTGTGGTGACCAACTCAGCACCTGCCCCGGCGAGACGGTCAAAAGCTGCATCACGGTTGCGCTCAGTGCGTGAGCTGCACGCATCTGTGACGACCCACACGTCAAATTCATCCTCCAGCAGATGGAGAGCTGTTTGCATCAAGCAAATATGCGCTTCACACCCAGCAATCACGATGGTGCTGCGTTCATCCGTTTGGGCCGGTTTTTGCAAGTGCTTGGGCAAACTGCGCGCATTACCCCCAACAGGTTTGGCCGGCGGACGCAGCCATTCACCCAGCCCTTCTTCAACGCCACTGAATTGCATTTTGCTCAGAGTCTTGGCACACAAAGCACGCACCTCAGCCACGTTCTCACCCAATTTTGACGGGTTTTGCTCTGTCCCCCAAACCGGCACGTCCATCAACTGCGCCAACTTACCCAGTCGAACAGCGTTCGCAATGACTTGGGCATTTTCAAAAATGACTGGCATCAGGCGAATTTGATAATCAACCAGAACAAGTTGGCATTGGTCAGCGTCTAGCAACATAAAGGGCTTTCAAAAAATAGTGGCCTTGGAAGGCAGGCACTGATTAGAACGCAGCATGAGGCGATCCTGCCGAAAAACGTCAAAATCAAACGGTCAAGCCGGTTTTAACGATCACCCGCCCCCGAACTGCGCCCTCCATCAGCTGATGCGCTTTTGCAACAGCACCCGACAGAGGCACTTCCTCGATCATGGACTCCAGCAGCGTTGGATCCAAATCACGCGCTAAACGCGCCCAAGCCCGCTGCCGCTTGGACAATGGAGCCATCACAGAGTCAATACCCGCCAAGGTGACGCCGCGCAAAATAAAGGGCATCACCGTGGTGGGTAAATCCATCCCCTGCGCCAAGCCACAAGCAGCCACCACACCGCCATAACGCGTTTGAGCCAAGGCATTGGCCAAGGTGTGAGAACCCACCGCATCAACCACACCCGCCCATCGCTCTTTTTGGAATGGTTTGCCAGGGGCAGACAGCAAGGCGCGGTCAATCACGCTGCGAGCGCCAAGTGACTCAAGATAAGGGGTTTCAGACGCTTTCCCGGTCGCGGCCACCACGTTGAAGCCCAACTTGCCCAGCAAAGCAATCGCTACGCTGCCCACACCGCCGGTAGCGCCCGTGACCAGTATTTCACCGGCATCGGGGGTGATGCCGTGGTCCTCCAAGGCCATCACGCACAGCATGGCCGTGTAGCCGGCGGTTCCAATCGCCATCGCCTGACGGGGTGTGAATGAAGCGGGTAGCTTGACCAACCAATCCCCTTTGAGACTGGCCTTCTCAGCCAAGCAGCCCCAATGCGTTTCGCCAACGCCCCAGCCATTGTGGACAAAGGTGTCGCCAGGCGCCCAATCTGGATGGCTTGAGCTTAGAACAGTTCCGGCCCCATCAATACCCGCCACCATCGGCCAATTCCGAACCACAGGACTCTTATTGGTAATCGCCAGCCCATCTTTGTAATTCAAGGTGGAATAAGCCACGGCCACGGTGACATCACCCGGGGGAAGGCGCGATTCATCGATCGCCTGAACGGAGGCCGAAAAACCATCCGTGTTTTCCAACAACAAAGCATTGAACATAGAAACCCTTTTTTACTGCGAATGATCCGAGCGGGGCCTCAAAAACTGAACACGCTGAACAGAGCGCTAAAAACCCAACTGTTAATATGCTACCCAAGATGCGAATCCCCCTTATTTTTGCCAGTCTAATTTTTGCAGTTTCAGCGCATGCAGCGCCCCCTGCGCCGGCCGATGACCTTGATCGTCTTTTAGCCGACAAAGGCCTCATGGCGCGCATAGAAACTGTCCGCCAAACCGTGAGTGAAAAGGCTTCATTGTTGGTGTTTACCTCTATCGGTTTCCTGGGCGTTCCTTACCGTCGCGGCGGCAGCACGGTGGAGACCGGTTTTGATTGCAGCGGTTTTGTCAAAGCCATGTTCGAGCAAACCGTCGGCATGGTGCTTCCTCGAAAGGCCGAGCAACAAGCTGCTGCCACTGAAAAAATCGACCGAACCGACCTGAAACCGGGTGACCTGGTGTTTTTCAACACCATGCGACGGGCTTTTAGCCACGTTGGCATCTATATCGGCGAGGGGAAATTTATCCATTCGCCCAAACCTGGCTCTGAGGTTCGGGTTGAAGACATGAGTCTGTCCTATTGGAGTCGACGATTCGACGGCGCCCGGCGTGTACCCAGCGCCGGCGCTGAGCCACAGTCACCACAACTTTTACCAAAAAGTGAAGCTACTACGCGCTAACCCTTCCCTGCTATGCTTTAAATAGCTAGTTAAGCATGAATATAAAGGCTTACAAGGTTAATAGCCTCAATAAAAGACCAACCATGCAACGCCCACACCACCCAAGTAAAGAAGAAATCATCACTCTAGCCCCCATGAATCGCCTTGGGCTGGCAGATATTGTGCTGATCAACACCTTGGATCAGGCTGAATTGGCACTGCAAACTTTACTGACCCATGACGTGCTCGGGTTCGATACTGAGTCCAAACCGACTTTTATCAAAGAAGAGGTGTCCAGTGGTCCGCATATCGTGCAATTCGCCACCTTGCAAAAAGCTTATATTTTTCAGCTGCACGATGCCGCCAGCACCCGTATTGCGTCTCAGATCCTGACCAATCAAAAAATACAAAAAGTGGGCTTTGGGCTGGCGGGTGACCATGTCCAAATAAAAAGGACCCTGGGTGTTCATCCACAAAATGTGCTGGACCTCAATGAAGTATTCCGCAATCAGGGCTACATCAAAGAGCTAGGCGTCAAGTCAGCGGTAGCCGTCATGTTCCAACAACGATTTCTCAAATCAAAAAAAGCGACGACCTCAAACTGGGCCAACCAGAGCTTGACGGAGAGTCAGTTGGTCTATGCGGCCAATGACGCCTGGGCGGCCATCAAAGTTTTTCACGCGCTTAACGTCTAGCCAAAGACACGTCAATTGTAAAAAAGCAGTTGAAATTTAGATAAAGCGCCAAGAACTCACTCGCCAGATTCTGAATATCCAAACCTTATCAAGGGGATGAATTCTTGACAATCCAGTCCACCACACCCTTGAGATTCATAAAATCATCGCTTGAGCGCGCTGGAATATCTGGGTATCGATCATTCCACATCCGACCCAGGGCTGAACCAGCACCAATTTCCAACACACAAGAAACCTGATGCTCCGCCACAGCATCCATACATGCAGACCACTGCACCGTACTGGAGATTTGTTGACTCAAGGCTGTGCGTAACTCGATCGGCTTGCGACTTAAGGAACCAAACGCATTGAGGGCAATCGGACAAATGGGGTTTGCAAAGGGTACCGCCAGCAATAGCTCCGAAAAATCGTCAGTAGCCGACTTCATCCAGGATGAGTGAGAAGCCACTCGAACATCGAGCCGTTTGCAAACCGCGCCACGCGCCACCAATAACGGGGTAACTTTTAACAAGTTTTCTTCTGTCCCCGCGAATAGGTTTTGATTGGGATTGATACGAATCGCACATTCAATCTCGAGTCTGGCACAGACCTCCAGGACAAGCGATTCCGGCAAGCCCGCAACCGAGAGCAAACCAGTCTTCAGACCCTGCACAGACTGGTCCATCAGGTGCGCCCTATGGGTCGCCAAATTGAGTGCGAGATCGGGTGAAAACACGCCTGCACTGGCAAAGGCCGACAACTCGCCAACACTGTATCCAGCAACTACCGTCGGTCGTTCAGATAATTTATCTTGTATTGCAGCCCATGCTGCCAGAGATGTGCCGGTAATCAAGACTTGTGCAAAAGCATTGCCACTGCGACGATCGGGATTTTGAAGTTGATCGCGCCAATCAGAACCCAGCCGTTCGCTCATGGCCATTAAAGTAGCCGTCGCAGCTGGCTCGGCCTCAAGCCATGACAGCATCGCAGGATGCTGGCTGGCCTGACCAGCAAATAGCAAGGCGTAGGTCATTGCACCAACAAGCTCGAATCTTTAGCCAGCCAAAGAGACATTTCATCGCATTGGGCAAGGTCACGATCAATAAGGATGGGCAAGCGAGTAAGCGCGTCCACCCAACAGGCAGAAGCCAACACATCGGCAGCACCACCGGGAGAAAGTCTGCGTTGAATAAAATCAGCATGTACTGCTCGGGCCTGTTCCCGCCAATCAGTTTGCTTGAAGCCGCCCATTTCCAAAAACTGCAGTGCTCGGGATTGAACAAAACGCAGGCCTTCGACACCACCGCGGTGGACGACATTGGTGTCATCAAGCACCGCCATAGTTGCAAAAAGGGCATGCACGCGAGCGCTGCGAGTGGTAGCGCCACCGGCCAATGCCGATTGCAACGCAGGCAACGTCACGTCAAAAAGGGTTGGGAAGGCCTGAGCCGCTTCGTCGCCCGCACTGCGCATGCCATACTGTTGAGCGACCCTCTGACCATTGGAAATCGGGGGGGCTATTCGCGATGACTTGGCCCGCGCAGTCAGTGCCTCTCCCCAGGTCGACAAGAGTACAGCCCGTAAATGCAAGGGCGTGCATGTCAACCGTTGGGCGTGCAACTGCCCCGCACTGGCACACAGCAAGCCCAAACCAAAAACGGCGCCCCGGTGTGTATTGACACCCCTTGTGGCGATCAACATACGCGCCTCGGCTTCTTTCCCGAGTGACTGCAAGACCGTAAAAGAACACCCTTGGGCACCAGCTTGGGCAATACGAGGAAAGTAGCTACGTAGCGCAAACAGACTGCGCATGAAGGTGCCAGCGTCCATGTCAAGGTGACTGCCGCAGTCCCTGAACGAGACGAGACCAGGCTTTGGTTCGAGTGAGATTTCGGCGTACAAGGCTCGCACGGCTGCTCGCCCAAGTTGCTGAGCGCGCACAACGTTTTCATGACCGGAGCCTGGGCGACTCACAGCAAACACCCTTCTAATTCTGAGCTTTGCACCGAGGCTTCGCTGCACAGGTGAATCAACTCTTCCTGAGAGAGTAATTTAAGTGAGTGGCGGTCTTTCATCATGACGTGTGATGTTTTACCTTGAATCAATTGATACAGCTCTCGCCACGCAATCGCCTGCCCTTGGGGGAATACTATTTCACCATCCACGCGACAATGAATGGATGTGTTGTCAAGGCAATGGACCAACTGGGATGCCATCTCCCATGAATTCACTGTCAAACTCAAATCAAGGTCAGAGGCCTCATGCAAATAGGTCAATCCAGTCAACCATTGCCAGCCGTGCGAACCATAGACGTGGGCCTTTGCACCCAGATTTGCGATTGCATCTGATAACTCAATAACCGCCGAAACCCAATGATTCGTTTGCACCACTTGCGCCAAGGTGGGGAAACCTGCATGCGCCGTAAGATGATCCAGGCAGACCGTCAAAGCCACCCTTCGGCGGGACCATTGTTGCGGCGATGGCAAGCCCATGCAAACATGATTTGACTGGGCCTCTGCACGTTGCCTGCACACGACCAGCGGCAGCTGATAGGACCGCCAGTGCGAGAAAATCGTTTGCGCCTGTGCATCCCAATCATGCGCTTCAATCAGCGCCCAGCCTGCTGAGTCAACGCAAAGCAGTTGATTTCGAACCAAGGTATTCATATCACCATGATTAAAATTTCGGCTTAGGCCTCAACCACCCGCTCCACCACCATGGCAGCAAGTTTGCGACCACCGCGTGCAGCACCGTCAAGTGAACGCTGATCTACTATGGGTGAATTTTCCAATGCAATGCGCAATTGAGCTTGCAGATCGCCGCGCCAAAGGGCCCGAATACCGCCCATCGCGACAAAATTCTCAACACCCGGCGCGAACACCGGGTTTGATTTGGACAACTCTGTCAGTCGCTCTTCGTCGATCTTGGTCACCCGCGCCATCGCAGGCAGTCGCATCACGCGTATCTCAGCTTCGGGCAAAGCGTAGCAAGCATCTGCTATCAGTCCCGAGGTAATGAACCCACCGGACAGCGCTTGGTCGTACACCAGACCAATCACAGCGTGATGTTGACGGCGTGCCAATTCAATGCAGCAACCCAAATGCGCCATGTAGCGGTTAATACCCAGTAATTCATCACGGTGCCGCAATCGCTGACCCTGGGTATCGACGAGTAACACAATAGGTCGACCGGGATGCTCGCGCACCACCGCCAACACAGCACCCGCTTGAGCTAACGCCAACTCAACACCGATAGCCGCATGGTTGGTGGTACCGACCACCGCAACGGTACGCCCTTGGACTTCGGCGGTGCCCGTTAGCAAATCGCCCGAACAGGTGACTTGGTGACCGACATCAAAAAGTGCGTCTAGTAATGGCGCCCAATTCATACCGACTCCCCACTTGCCAGTGACTTCAAGACGTCCATCTCAGAGGCCTCCAAATCCGCCACGATTGACGGATCAGACACGCCTAAAAGGCGCCAGACATCCAGCGCATCTCGGCATTCGCCAAAGTGCGTCAACCGATCGGAAAGTAGGTCGTGTTCAGCCTCTAGCACAAGCAAACTCAAGGGCATGGACTGGCCGAGCAAGCCGATCGCCGCGTGGCGGAAAGCATCAACATCATCCTCAACCAATTGATCGCAATCACCGATCAAGTAACGGTGTTTACCACCAGTCGTGCGCCAAACCAGCGCACGATCACGGGAATCATATTCTTCAACACCATGCGAGGACTCAATCACTTCAGGCCCCGACATGGCGAGGCGGCCCAGGTCGCTCATCACGACGTGGTCAGCGCAGCGTGCTATCAGACCCATGCCTCCAAAGCAACCGTTGGCACCACCTATCAACATAATCACAGGAACACCTTGGGCGCGCGCATCGAGAAGAGCTCGCATCACTTCAGAAACTGCTATCAAACCGGCATTGGCCTCGTGCAAGCGAACACCCCCTGATTCAGCCAGCACGATCACCGCAGCAGGCTTGTCACGCAAGGCCCGTTTAAATAAACCAACGAGCTTTGCACCGTGCACTTCACCAACCCCGCCCCCCATAAACTCGCCCTCTTGCGCGGCAATAAACACAAGTTGACCATTCAAGGTTCCATGACCAATAACGACACCATCATCGAACGAAGACGGTACACCGAGCAAGGCCAGATGAGGACTGACGACACGTTCGCCAGGACCCAGAATTTCAATAAATGACTTCGCATCAAGCAAATGCACCACGCGCTCGCGGGCTGTGGACTCTGCAAAACTGCGGTTCATGCGTTGTCCTTGGTCAGGTCAAGCAAGGCTGCTGCAGCTTGGTCCAGGCGCAGACTCACGACGGCAGGCGTTGCACCCATATCGTTGATTGAAATAGCAATGCCTGCTAGTCCGTGCCTCTCCTGAAAATCTTGCATGACGGCACGCCAGATCGGTGCAAAACCTTGCGCCGAGGTGATCACGTCGACGCGGCACGTAGGGCTGTCAGCCAGGGGCTCAATCATGACTTCAAGATTGCCAGATCCCACAACGCCTACAAGGATTGGTATGAACGCTGATGGCGCTTTATCCCCAATCAATTGAAATTGAAGTTTTTCCATTTTTTACCAATTCCTGAATCGTTTTGGTGGGTTATATAAACCACCAGAAGCGCGCACAAGATCGCGCATGGTTCGCGCGGCCAAGAGGCTGCGTGTCGCATCCCGTTTGTCAATGCCAATGTCTTCAGCTCGCTGAATGACACCCCGATCACGCAGGTTTTCAACCATTCGCTTGTCTCGGGCCAGCCCAACGGGCGTAAAACCAGCCACGCCACGAATAGCCTGCTCACGCTCCTCGTCGCCACGACACATCAGTAGGTTGGCGATACCCTCCTCTGTCAGAATATGAGTGACGTCATCACCGTAGATCATCACCGGTGGAATCTCCATCTTGGCCTGTTCGGCCAACGCCCAGGCATCAAGTTTCTCGACAAACGCGGGCTGCATGTGCTCACGAAATGTTTCCACAATTTGAACGACCAACTTTTGCCCACGCGGCATGGCGTGCACGCCGCTTCGGCCTTCACGCGCCTGCGCACCAGCTTTTAACCAAGCCGGGGTAGCGTGACGACGCCCACGCGCATCCGCCCCCATATTGGGTGCACCACCAAAGCCCGCAATTCGTCCCTGTGTAGCCGTAGAACTGTGTCCATTCAGATCAATTTGCAAGGTGGAACCGATGAACATATCGCATGCGTAATGACCCGCTGCCTGACACATTGCTCGGTTACTCCGCATGGAGCCATCAGCGCCAGTAAAAAATACGTCAGAGCGCTGTTTGATGTAGTTTTCCATGCCCAACTCGGAACCAAAGGAATGCACGGATTCAACCCATCCGGCCTCAATAGCCGGAATCAATGCTGGATGCGGATTCAGTGCCCAATGCTTGCAAATTTTTCCTTTAAGTCCCAGAGACTCGGCATAGGTCGGCAAGAGCAATTCAATGGCAGCGGTATCAAAACCAATGCCATGATTCAGGCGTTGCACACCATACTCCGCATAAATGCCTTTTATAGCCATCATGGCCATCAAGACTTGTATTTCAGATATTTGAGCCGGGTCGCGGGTAAACAGTGGTTCAATGAGGTTGGGCTTGGGTGCGAGGATGACAAAGTCCACCCAGTCACCCGGAATATCCACGCGTGGAAGGTGCTCGACCATTTCATTGACCTGAACAATGACAATGCCACTTTTAAAAGCAGTCGCTTCAACAATCGCTGGCGTGTCTTCTGTGTTTGCTCCCGTGTAAAGATTACCCTGAGCGTCAGCAGACTGTGCACAAACCAGGGAAACTCGCGGTGTCAAGTCAACAAAATAGCGTGCAAAGAGCTCCAAATAAGTGTGGATGGCTCCAATCTGAATTTGTCCTGCTGCCACCATCTTTGCAAGCCGTGCACTCTGCGGTCCTGAGAACGAAAAATCGAGCTTGGACGCAATGCCGCTCTCAAACAAATCCAGGTGCTCGGGCAAAGCCAGCACCGATTGCACCATGTGCAGGTCATGTACTTGCGAGGGATCAAGCTGGCTTAGAGCACGGGCTAAAAAATCAGCCTGCTTCTGGTTGTTACCTTCGAGGCAGACCCGGTCGCCGGGCTCTAAAACGGCTGTCAACAATTTCGTCGTATCTTCTGGCGTCACCTGCTTGCCCTTCAAGCCATGGCCCAGTGCAACAACGGCACGCGCCAAACGACGAGTGCGACTTTGCGCCTGCTGGTTCCAGCGTCCGTCAGGTGCATTCATGCTACTTGACTCCCATGACCATATTGGGTAATCCAGTCGCAATTCCGGGGAATATGCAAAGCAAAAATACGGCAACAAACATCAGTCCAAGAAATGGCATCACACCCCAGATCACATCCTTCAGCGGAATATCAGGGGCAACATTCTTGATAACAAAAATATTCAAACCCACGGGTGGATGAATCAAGCCCATTTCCATCACGATGGTCATCACAACACCAAACCAAATAAGGTCAAACCCAGCGGCTTTAAGCGGTGGAAGAATGATGGGCGCTGTCATCAGGATGATGGAGACCGGTGGCAAAAAGAAGCCCAAAACAATCACCATCAACAAAATGACGCACAACAATATCCACTTGGATAAGGCCATGCCAACGATCCACTGGGCTGCACCCTGACTAATGTGCAGGTGACTCATCACATAGCTGTACAGAAGCGACATGCCAATGATGAGCATCAACATGGTCGACTCCTTCAGCGTCGACGTGAGAATGGGTGCCACATCTTTCGGACGCCACAGGCCGTAGACCACAGCCACCAAACCCAAGGCCATCAAACCACCTAATCCAGCCGTCTCGGACGGTGTAGCAAAGCCGCCATACAAAGCAATCATGACGCCAATGAGCAACACCACGAAGGGCAGAACGCGTGGCAGCATTTCTACTTTTTTTGCCAGTGTGAAATGTTCTTTTTCAAGGTAAGCCGACTTGGCACCGCCTTTTTCATAAATCTCAAGGGCTATTGCATATTCCTTACGAGCTCGAACAACGGCATAGCCCGCAAAAAGTCCTACCAGTAGCAGACCGGGTCCAATACCAGCCAGAAATAAGCGACCCAACGATTGCTCAGCGGCCACCGCATACAAAATCATCACGATCGAAGGCGGCAACAAGATACCCAGGGTTCCGCCAGCCGCAATAATACCGGCCGCAAAACCAGGTGAATAGCCACGTCTGCGCATTTCGGGAATACCGGCAGAACCAATTGCCGAACAGGTCGCGGGGGATGACCCGGCCATCGCAGCAAACAAAGCGCAGGCAAAAACATTGGCAATACCTAACCCACCTGGAACCTTGTGCAACCACGCATGGATTGCCGAGTAAAGGTCTTGACCGGCGCGGGATTTGCCAATTGCAGCGCCCTTCATAATGAACAATGGAATGGACAACAAGGTGATGGAAGCCATCTCCTCATAAACATTTTGTGTCACCGTATCCAGCGACGAGGCTGGCATAAAAAAATACATAAATGTCACGGCGACGGACCCGAGGGCAAACGCAATCGGCATGCCTGAAAACATCACCAGCAAGGTTGCACCACCGTAAAGCAGTCCAATGGCTAACTCACTCATTTTTTGCTTCCTTTGACTTCACCGCCGGACAGCCCAATAGCGGATTGTAAAAATAGTTGTAAAGCCAATAGCGACATGCCTACGGCCATCATGCCGTAGGGGATCCATAGTGGCGGCGCGAAACTACTGGAAGTGGTTTGCCCCTCAGCCCAAGCTTCATGAAACAAAGTCCAAGACTTCCAGGAAAAGAAGGTGCAAAACAAGGTGGATCCGATATCTACCGCGATTAATCGCACCCGATTAACGCGAGCGGGCAGTAACGACGCCAAAGCCTCAATACCCACATGCCCACGCAAGGACTGAACATAAGATGTGCACATGAAGGTGGCGCCCACCAACATGAATACAGCTGCCTCGTCTTGCCAATCGGTCGCTACTTTCAGGAAGTAACGCGTCACGACAGAGTAAGTCAATACACATGATGTGAGCACCAGTGCAATCATGGAAAGGACCAACACGATGCGGTTCACCCAATTCAACAACTGGGCGAGGACCGCAAGCGCCGGATTTTTGGGCACCATCGTCCCGGGTGCTGCACTGGGCTCTAGTTCAAACCCGTGGCTCACAAAGTCTGCTCCGCCAATGCCAACAATTTGGCACAGCCTTCGTTTTTCGAACCGTAGTCTTTCCAGGCCGTGGTGCGGGCGATAGCCTGCCATTTTTTGATTGTTGCAGGTGATAAATCAACCACCTTGGCACCGGCCTTTTGGTAGATGGCAGCCACATCGACATCGTCCTTTTTGGCCGCTGCCATCGCAAATTTCTCCATCTCGGCTCCGACGGCCATGATGGTGTCACGCTGGTCTTTAGGCAGTTTGTCGAAGATCGCCTTTGACATCATGAGCGGCTCGAACATAAACCAATAAGCACCAGTGCGTCCAGTGGTCAGTGACTTGGCGACCTCTTCAAGTCGGAATGAAATAAATGAAGTGGACGAGGTCATAGCCGCATCCATCGCACCTGTCTGCATCGCTGCGTATATTTCGTTAGAAGGCAGGGTCACAACGGCTGCACCTGCTTCTTTGAGAATCATGTCGACCTCACGCGAACCGCCGCGAATTTTCATGCCTTTTGCATCTTCAGGCTCAACGACCGGCTTGCCACGAGAAGCAACACCTCCAGCCTGCCAGATCCAACTAATCAGCACAATACCTTTATCAAGGAGTACTCGATTCAATTCAGCGCCAATGGGCTTGCTTTTCCAGCCGTAGGCCTGCTCATAGGACACCACCAAGCCTGGCATTAGACCAATATTGACTTCAGGAATCTCCCCGCCTGCGTAGGACAAAGGAATCAACGCCATATCGAGCGCACCTTTTCGCATTGACGAAAACTGGGCATTGGTCTTCATCAATGATGAACCTGGGTAAATCTCGAACTTCAAAGCGCCTTTGGTTCGTTTTTCCACCTCTATCGCGAAATTCCGAACCAAGCGGTCACGGAAATCACCTTCTGTAACGGTACCACCTGGAAATTGGTGCGAAATTTTTAGCGTGGTACTTTGTGCCCATGCCGGAGTAAATGACAAGGAGGCAAGGGGCAGGCTGCCAAGGGCTTGAACGAGGTGACGTCTTTTCATGGTGTGTCCTGAAACAGTGGCTTTAGAAATAATACCTTGCAGCTCCGCAATGTATACATTAATGTATTCTTTGAATATTTTCGACGCATCAGTAAATACCCTAATTAAATCTACCAATGCGCAAATAAGAGTGATGCGAGAATTACGTATGAAAATTTCTGAACGCTTGTGTGAAAAAATTGAAGAACAAATCGCCACCGGCGAGTTATCACCCGGAAGTGCACTGGAAGAAGCCGCGCTCATTGAAAGTTTCGGCGTCTCACGCACGCCAGTACGTGAGGCCTTAATCCAACTTGCAGCTCAGGGCTTGATTGAAATCAGGCCACGTCATGGCGCAGTCGTCACCAGCATTGGCCCAGCACGCCTGCTTGAGATGTTTGAAGTGATGGGTGAACTCGAGTCCCTTTGTGGCCGATTAGCTGCCCGACGAATGAACGACAGTGAAAGAGCCAATTTGGTGGCGGCCCATGAAGCCTGTGAAAAAGCAAGAACTGAACAAGACTCTGATACATATTTTTATTGCAACGAGCGGTTTCACGCTGCAATCTACTCCGGAAGTCACAACAGCTTTCTGAGTGAGCAAGCCTTACAACTGCATCGTCGGCTTCGCCCCTACAGGCGTTTGCAATTGCGGGTTCGAAACCGAATGGGTACATCTTTCAAAGAACACGAAGCCATAGTCGCAGCGATCCTGTCAGGCGATGCAGAAGCTACTGCACTGGCTTTGCGAGAACATGTGGTCGTGCAAGGAGAGCGTTTTGGGGATCTGCTCGCGTCATTGAACGATATGACTATGTCGTCAGAGGTCAGAGCCGAGAAAGCATTGCCATTCCCAGCATGAATCGCATTAATTGATATCAACCAACATAGCGTGAAGCAATATACCTAGGCACAAAGTCCGCAAGCAGGAAGGGGAACACCCCACCCAAATCACGAATCAATAATTTCTTGCCGCCTAATGCTTAAGACTTAAACTGCCATCGTCATGTGCAAGTTACTTAAATAATCAGGAGACGACATGAAAATCACCACCTACCGAAATTCAAGCCGCCGTGAGATGCTCACATTCGCTGCGGCAAGTTTGGCACTGGTCCCCTTGATAGGCCAAGCGCAAACCAGTTGGCCCTCCAAACCCGTCACCGTCATTGTCCCCTTCCCTGCCGGCGGTGGCACTGATGCCTTCGCGCGCCCCTTGTCCGCTCAATTTTCGAAAGCCACTGGCAAACAACTCATCATTGACAACCGAGGAGGTGCAGGCGGCACGTTGGGGGCGAGTATCGCCGCCAAGGCCCCTGCGGATGGCTACACCCTCTTTATGGGTGCTGTACACCATGCCATCGCACCCGCCATGTACCCCAAGTTGGACTACGATATCGAGAAGGACTTCGTCCCCATCGCCTTAATGGCCAACGTGCCTCAAGTATTGGTGGTCAACCCCAAAAAGGTACCGGGCGACTTTAAGGCCTTCATAGAATTAGTCCGAAAAAACCCAGGCCGGCTCAACTATGGCTCAGCGGGTGGCGGCACGTCACACCATCTCGCTGGTGAGTTGTTCAAGCAGCAAACTAAGACTTTCATCACACACATCCCCTACCGGGGCGCTGGGCCCGCTTTGCAAGATTTGATGGCCGGCAATGTAGACATGATGTTTGACGGTCTGGGTTCGTCTGCGGGACACATCAAAGGCGGGCGAATCAAAGCTTTGATGGTCTCGGGTCTCAAGCGCAACCCAGCTTTCCCCGATGTACCCTGCGCCGGTGAATTAGGGCTGCCCGACTACACCGTCACCACTTGGTATGGTCTGTGGGCGCCTAAAGGCACGCCTGCTGATGTGATCGCCCGCATCACAGAAGAAATGAAACGAAGCGCAGCCACTGATGAACTCAAGGCCAGTTGGGCGAGCAACGGCGCCGAATTTGGCAACCTGAGCCCACAACAATTTGGCAGCTTCGTGAGCAATGAGATCAAACGCTGGGCCGCCGTTGTTAAAACATCCGGCGCAAAACTCGATTGATCAGGTACTCACTACTTCCCAACATTTGACATGCCAACCCATCACGACACACCGCCTCATCAGGGCAATTTATTCACAGCACTGCGCGCCTCTTTCCCGACCAACTTGGACGCCACGGCAGTTGAAACCGATAACGGACTTTTTTACACTTGGCGCGATCTGGACCGGGCGACGGCCAAGATGGCGAACTTGCTCGACTCACTGGAACTTCCAGAAGGGTCGCGCGTGGCCGTGCAAGTAGAGAAATCAGTCGAGGCCCTGATTCTCTACCTCGCGACCTTGCGCGCAGGTTTTGTTTTTTTACCGCTCAACACCGCGTACCAGAGCGCAGAGATTGAATACTTCATAGGCAACGCCGAACCCGCCGTGGTGGTTTGCACCGAAAAAAACTTCGGCTGGGTAAGCAAGATTGCGTTTAAGGCCGGCACAAAACATGTGTTCACCCTGTCAGAAAACGTCACAGGTTCGCTACTGGACCGCGCGGCAAATCTTTCCGATCAGCATGAAATCGCCATAAAAAATAGTGATGATTTAGCGGCCATTTTGTACACCAGCGGCACCACCGGTCGTTCCAAAGGAGCCATGTTGACCCACGGCAATCTCCTGAGCAACGCCTTGGTTCTTAAAGACTACTGGGGATGGCGAACGCCAGACCAAGGGGGTGATGTGTTGATTCACGCCTTGCCTATTTTTCATGTGCATGGTTTGTTTGTCGCCATTCATGGCGCGCTGATCAACGGCAGCAAAATGATCTGGCTTTCAAAATTTGATCCCAAGGTCGTTCTCGAAAAAATGCCTGAAGCCACCATCTTCATGGGGGTGCCCACCCTCTATGTCAGGTTGCTTGCCGAGCCAGGGCTAAACCAAGACGTTGTGAAAAACATGCGGCTGTTTATTGCCGGGTCTGCGCCCTTGTTGATCGAGACATTTAATGCATGGCAGACGCAAACCGGTCACACGATCCTGGAACGTTACGGCATGAGCGAAACTGCCATGCTCACGTCCAACCCTTATGACACGAAACAAGGTGAGCGCCGTGGAGGAACGGTTGGTTTTCCCCTGCAGGGCGTGACGATACGCGTTCAAGACGAGAAAAACAAAACTCTACCCACGGGCGAAATTGGCAACATCGAAGTCAAAGGCCCCAATGTTTTCAAAGGCTACTGGCGGATGCCGGAGAAAACGGCTGAGGAATTTACAGCTGATGGTTTTTTCAAAACGGGCGACGTGGGGAAATATGACGAGCGGGGTTACATCACCATCGTAGGGCGCAGCAAAGATCTGATCATCAGCGGCGGCTACAACGTGTACCCCGCTGAAATCGAAGGCTACCTGAATGACTTACCAGGCATTGAGGAAAGTGCGGTGATCGGTATCCCTCACCCGGACTTTGGAGAAGTGGGTGTCGCGTTGCTGATTGCCAAGAAAGGCATCATCCTCGATCATGCAAAAATCATAGCCAATATGAAAGCGAACTTGGCCAACTTCAAGGTCCCCAAGCAATGCTTTGTGATTGATGCACTACCCCGCAACACCATGGGTAAAGTTCAAAAAAATATCCTAAGGGAGCAATACGCCAAAGGACTTTAAGGACAAGCCTTCACCTCGTCATCGCGAGCGTAGCGCGGCGATCCATCTTCGAGTTTCCAGAGTTTTCAGCATTGGAAAAGGTGGAGCTCGGTACGATGGACTGCCGCGCTTCGCTCGCAGCGACGGGGAATAGGAATTTTTGATTCAGGAACTTAATCCGTTGACCGCCTGAACGATGGATTCTTGTGCCTGACTGATGATTTGGCGCTTCCATTCATCGGTATTGACATAAAAAGCATCCATCATTTGCTGCTTGATCTCTGTAGCCAATTCCTTGGAAGCCTCAGGGTGCTTGTTAAGCCAATGCTCTGCCCGCAGCGCCTGGATCATTTGTTCGATAGGGAGCGTTCCATATTCCATGGCGATGCCGGTGTACTGGGCCTTTGGGCACTCCTGATAAAGCGCCATCCACATCAGGCCGGTTAAAAAAGCGGAGGTCGATGAGCCATCGTAAATGGAGGTCAAGGGCGTGGCGCCCTCGCCGCCCCACCATTGCTTGGCTCTGACAAAAGCTTCAGCATCATCCTTGCAGGCAAAAATTCGCTCACCCACACCGCTAGGGCCCAAGCCCGTATGCAGATCAATCCACCCAATCCGATGCGCTTTACCTGCATGGTCGCGTAAAACCTGGCGCAGTGTCCGGTTGCTCCAGGTGGGCTCGGTGCCACCAAAAAACAGACCATCAGGAAACGATTGCTGCCCGCGAGTCACCGCCGACTGAAAAGCGTTGATGCCGTGATCTTTGACAAAACCTGCAATCGCTAAATTATTATCCGCATCAGGCGGCCATTGCTCAGGCAGCAGCAAATCATGCAGCGCTGCATAGTCAGAGTTCACGGGTAATGCTTTGGAGAAATCCTGAAAATTCCGATTCAGATCTACATTCTCGTGGGTCGTGCGACGCACATGTGAAAACCCATAAGGATTCAACGCATGGATATACAGCACGGCGCAACCGGACGACCGCAATCTTTCACGTAAGACCTTATCGTGCATTGAAAAAACCTGCACCCCACTGCCACAGTAGCCTTCAACGCCGTGACAAGCGCTGCTCACGATCAGTAAATTTTCAGCATCGGGGGAGCCATCCAGAACAACATCCATGGCCAGGTCTTCACCGTCACGGCCTTTCTCGGGATGGGCGTACGAGACCACGGTCAAGCCTGCATGGGCGGCTGCGTCCAGAAATTGGGTGCGCGCCTGCGCGTATGAATTTGAGAATGCTTGAATAGGGTTCATCATTTTGTAGCATCCCGTGCTGGGGTCTTGAACCACTCCTCAGCCAACTTCACCCAGTAGGTGGCCCCTAATGGAATCAAGTCGTCATTGAAGTCATAACTTGGGTTGTGCAGCATGCATGGGCCTCCCCCATGACCCATTTCTCGGTGGGCACCATCACCATTGGCGATAAAGCTGTAGCAACCGGGTTTGGCCATCAACATATAGGAAAAGTCTTCGGCTCCCATGGTGGGCTCCTGCGCTTCAACATTGCTCTCTCCCACAATACTGGCCATCACTTTGCGCGCAAATTCAGACTCATAGGCGCTGTTGATGGTGGGTGGGTAGTTGCGGACAAACTCAAACTCACACGTCATGTCAAAGGCCGCACAGGTATGTTCAGTGATCTGCTTCATGCGACGCTCGATCAGGTCCAGCACCTCAATGCTGAAGGTTCGTACCGTGCCCTGCAATTCACAACTATCAGGAATGACATTAGTGGCCTCTCCCGCGTGAATCATGGTGACCGAGATCACCCCCGCATCCACCGGCTTTTTGTTCCGGGTGATCACCGTCTGGAAAGCACCCACCAATTGGCAGGCTACCGGTACGGGATCAAGGCCGTTGTGGGGCAAGGCAGCATGCCCGCCTTTGCCAATAATTTTTATCTTGAACTCATTGCTTGACGCCATGACCGGGCCAGGACTCACCGCAAACTTGCCCAATTGATTGCCGGGCCAGTTGTGCATGCCAAACACCGCATCCATCGGGAATTGCTCAAACAAGCCGTCCTTGATCATTTCACGGGCACCACCACCGCCCTCTTCTGCCGGTTGGAATATCAAATAAACAGTGCCATCAAAATTTCTGTTGGCTGCCAGATGCTGCGCGGCGGCCAATAGCATGGCGGTATGTCCATCGTGACCACAGGCATGCATCTTTCCAGCGTATTGGCTGGCATGGCTGAAGGTATTGAATTCCTGCATGGGCAAAGCATCCATGTCGGCTCTTAATCCAATCGCACGGTTGGATGTGCCACTTTTCACAATACCAACCACCCCGGTCGTGCCCATACCTCGGTGAATCGGAATGCCCCATTCTGTGAGCTTTTGCGCCACCACATCCGCTGTGCGAACTTCTTTAAAACACAATTCTGGGTGCGCATGAATATCGCGTCTTATGCTGGCAATCCCCGCGGACTGGGTCAGTATGGAGTCAATAATTTTCATATGTTTAGTCCTTAAATCAAATCAAATTGAAACTACACAAGGCGGCATTCGTCCACCCCAAAAAACTCAAATACGGCCTTCTTCCACAGCATGGCAAGCTATTTTTATCCCTTGAAACTCATGAAGCTCCGGCTGAACTTCGCGACAGCGTTGGTTAGCATGCAAACAACGGGGATGAAAAGCACAGCCCGTGGGTGGGTTCAAAGGGTTGGGAACTTCACCGATCACCGGCGTGCGGGCTTGCCCGGTGTCGTGCATTTTTGGAATGGCATCCAGCAGCATGCGGGTATAGGGATGGCGGGGATTCGCAAACAACGATTCTTTGTCAGCCAATTCGACCAAGCGCCCAAGGTACATCACCCCCACATCATCACTCACATGACGAACCACCGCCAGGTTGTGAGAGATAAACAGATAGGTCAAGCCGAGATCGCGCTGCAAATCCTTCATGATGTTCAGCACCTGCGCCTGAACACTCACATCCAGGGCCGAAGTGGGTTCATCACAAACCAAAAACTCAGGATTTGTTGCCAATGCACGGGCAATAGAGATGCGTTGACGCTGCCCCCCAGAAAACTGATGAGGGTACTTGGCCATGTCAAGGGCACTTAGGCCCACGGAGGTCAGCAGTTGTGCCACCCGGGCCTTCAAGGCCTCGGGCTCAGTCACCAGGCCGTGCTCAATCAAGGGCTCCCCCACAATGGCGTCCACCCGCCAGCGCGGATTTAAAGAGGCATAAGGGTCCTGAAAAATCATCTGGATACGACTGCGTAATTTCAGACCAGCAGGCGTTTTGAAAATAGCGTGCGCATCGAGTCCGTCATAAGTCAAGTGGCCCCTCGTCGGCTCATACAGTCCCACCAACAGTTTGGCAACCGTACTCTTTCCGCACCCCGACTCACCGACCAAAGCCAGTGTTTTCCCTTTTTGAATTTCAAAGCTAACGCCATCAACCGCATGCAGCAAAGTTCGAGGTTTGCGTTCCAGCACGCGGTTGAGCCACGGCGCTGACACATCAAAAACCATGGCGAGGTCTTTGGCCTGAACCAGGGCTTGACCCTCGGGCTTCATACTGCCACCTCATTGAGCCAGCACGCGGCTTGCGTCACTTGGGCCTGCATCAAAGATGGCCGCACTTCCTTGCATTTACCAAAGACGCGATCGCACCGGGGATTGAAGGCGCAACCTGCAGGGATCGCGTTTAAGCGGGGCATGGCGCCGTCAATCTGATGAAGCCGCGCCCGATCTTGTGTCATGTCAGGAATCGCCGCCATGAGCCCTGCGGTATAAGGATGGGCCGGGTGATTAATGACTTCATGCACAGGACCAATTTCTGCTATGCGCCCGGCATACAACACCGCCACGCGATCACAGGTTTCGGCAATCACCCCCATATCGTGGGTGATAAGCATCACGGCCGCCCCGTGCTGTTTGCACACGGTTTTGAGCAGGTTGATGATTTGCGCCTGAATGGACACGTCCAACGCGGTAGTGGGCTCGTCAGCGACAATCAATTTTGGTTCTGCAGCCAAGGCCAGCGCAATCACCACCCGTTGACGCATGCCCCCAGAAAACTGATGAGGGTAGTGGTCGATGCGCGCCTGCGCACCCGGAATGCCGGTGTCATTCAACAAAGAAATAGCGCGCTCACGGGCTTCCCTGGCACTGACTGGCAGATGGGCGCGTATGGTTTCAGTGAGCTGACGACCCACGGTGTACAAAGGATTGAGCGAAGTCAGGGGATCTTGAAAAATAGCCCCTATGCGTTTACCCCGAATATGGCGCATTGCTTCAAAATCTAAATTATCAATACGGCTACCTTCCAGCCAAATTTCTCCGCTGGCAATGCGGCCCGGTGCCTCAAGCAAACCAATAATGGCCGCCCCGGTGAGCGATTTTCCAGCACCCGACTCCCCCACCACACCCAATATTTCACCGGGCGCAATAGAGAAAGAAATGTCGTCCAAGGCACGTAAGGTACCGTGACGCCCAGGAAACTCAACGACCAGATTTTTAACTTCTAAAAGACTCATGCAGCAAATGGCCGTGTTAGCGTAAGCGGGGGTTCAAAGCATCGCGAAGCCAGTCACCCAGCAAATTAACACTCAAAGAGATAGTCACCAGCATCATTCCGGGAAAGACCGTTATCCACCATTCTCCTGAAAAAAGATAATCGTTGCCCACCCTGATCAATGTCCCTAGCGAGGGTGAGGTCGGCGGGGCACCCACACCCAAGAAGGACAAGGTGGCTTCGATGATGATCGCTGTGGCAACCTGAATCGTGGCCAACACCAGAACCGGCCCCATGACATTGGGCAACACATGGCGGCGCATGATTCGCAGCTTGGACACACCGGTCACTCGGGCTGCCTGAACGTATTCCTTGTTGCGCTCTACCAGCGTTGAGCCACGTACCGTCCTCGCGTATTGAACCCAACCCGTCAGGGTGATGGAGACAATCAGCACGGCCAAGGCCAAGCCGTCTTGCGCATTAGGAAACAGGGCTCTTCCGACACCCGCAATCAACAAGGCCACCAAAATAGCCGGAAAAGAAAGCATCACGTCACACAAACGCATGAGGAAAGAATCCACCCAGCCGCCTAAAAAACCTGACAAGAGGCCCAAAGTCACACCCACCAGCACCGACAGGGCAACCGAGGCAAAGCCCACAGCCAAAGATATGCGGGCACCGTACATCAAAGCGGACAAAATGTCGCGCCCTTGATCGTCGGTGCCCAGCAAAAATTTAGCGCTCCCCAGGGGGTCCCAAGAAGGAGGCAAGCGTGCTTCGCTTAACTCCAGGGTACTCAGGTCAAAGGGGTTGTGAGGGGCAACCCAATTGGCAAAGACAGCACAAAATATGCAGATAAATGCAATGGTGGCCGCAGCCATCGCCACCGGCGAAGTGCGAAAACTGTAGCCTACATCACTGTTTCCAAGTCTGATCAACCATTGTTTTATCTGCATTACTCAGGGTGCCTTAAGGGTTGACCTTGACGAACTTCCAAGGCATGCCGTTGTCAGGCCACTGCACCAGGTCCACCGTTTTCTTGGCACCCCAGTTCAGGGCCTGCTGATGGAGAGGCAAATGGCCAATCTCGTCTTGGTGGATTTTGAGCGCTTCGTGAATCATCTCGTTGCGCTTTTTAAGATCGGTCTCTGAACCAATCTTCGTCGTCAACTCATCCACCTTGGCGTTGCTGTAGGCCCCCAGATTGAACTGACCACGACCGCCCTCACCCGGTGAAGACATGATGGGGTACAAAACGTTGTGTACGTCCACCGTGCTGGCAGTCCAGCCCAGCATATAAAAACTGGTATTGCGGCTCAAGATTTTCGGGAAGTAAGTGCCCTTGGTTTCCGCTTCGAGGTTGATTTTGACCCCGATTTTTGCCAAGTTGGCCGCGACCGCTTGGCAAATTTCGCCGTCATTGACATAGCGGTCATTGGGGCAGTTCAACTTGACCTCAAAGCCCGTGGGATAGCCCGCCTCGGCAATAAGTTTCTTGGCAGCCTCCACATCAAAAGGCAAGCGCTTGGCCAAGTCAGGCATAAAACCATTGACTTGCGGGGGAAGCATTAAGGCTACAGGGGTTGAGGCACCGCGCATCACGGTCTTGTTGATGCCGTCAATGTCAATCGCCTGGTAGAAGGCCTGACGAACCCGCTTGTCTTTGAAGGGGTTTTTACCCTTCACGTTCGAGAATAAGAGCTCATCGCGTTTTTGGTCCATACCCAAAAAGATCACGCGCAACTCAGGGCCTTGCATCACTTTGAGCTTGGCATTGCTTTTCAGCCGGGCCACATCCTGCACCGGCACGGGCTCCATCACATCGACTTCGCCTGACAGCAAGGCCGCCACGCGGGTGGCATCGTTGCCAATGGGGGTGAAAATAACTTCGTCCACATTGCCGTCAATCTTGCCCCAGTAGCTGCCATTGCGCGTAAATGAAGTGCGCACACTTGGCTGACGCTCACGCACGCGGTAGGGTCCCGTGCCGTTGGCCCGGAAAGAAGCGGCGTTCTCAATGCCTTTACGTCGGTCTACCGGCTTGGTCGCCTGGTTGGTTTCGCACCACAGCTTGCTCATCATGTGCCACTGCGTAAACAGCTCGGGCAAAATTGGGAAAGGCGCATCCAAAATAAAGTCAACCGCGTAGTCGTTGATTTTTTTGACTTCCTTGATCTGCCCCACATAACTCTTCATGTCTGAACCATCGCCTTTGGCACGTTCGTAGCTGAAGATCACATCGTTAGCGGTAAAGGGCGTTCCATCATGAAACTTGACGCCTTTGCGCAAATTGAAACGCCAGACCGTGGGGGATGTTTGCTTCCAATCCGTGGCCAGGGCAGGCGTGAGTTTGTAGTCACGGTCGCGGCTGACCAAGGGCTCGTAGACGTTACCCACAATGGACAACTGAAGGGACTCGTTCAGGGAATGCGGGTCCATGGCAAGCGCGTCGCCCTGGTTAGCCACCTTCAGCGTGACCGCTGACGCTACAAAACTCATAGCTGCTATAGCTATCGCCACGGGGGCTAGAGCCATTTTTCTTTGAAATTTCATGAAATTCTCCTGTTTAAATGTCATCAAAATTAGTTTGAAAGAAGCGGCATGGCCTGCTCCACCAAACTGGCGTGCAAAGCCGCACCCAAAGGCAAAATATCATCGTTGAAGTCATAACGACTGTTATGTAAAAAACAACTCCCCACCCCGTTTTCTTCACCCTGCCCAATGCGCAGATAAGCCCCTGGCTTGACTTGCAACATGAATGAAAAATCTTCGGCGCCCATGCTGGGCTCCAGGTCGCGCACCACATGGTCCCGCCCCACCAGACTTTGCGCGACATCGGCGGCAAAGTGGGCCTCTGCGGCCGTATTGATAGTGGCTGGGTAAACGCGCTCGTAATTAACCTGGGCCGTCGCCCCAAAACCCATCGCAACGGCGTTGCACAGTTCTGTGAGACGCCGCTCAACCAGCGCTTGAACTACGGGGCTAAAAGTGCGCACCGTGCCGATCAAGGTGGCCGAATCAGGAATCACACTCATGGCCCCCAAATCACCCGCCTTGATGGCGCACAGGCTGATCACAGCACTGTCCATGGGTTTGACATTACGCGACACAATGCTTTGCACCCCCGTGATGATGTGCGCCGCCACCAAAATGGGGTCAATGGTCTGATAAGCATGGGCGCCATGTCCGCCCTTTCCCGTAATCTCGATCGTGATGCGGTCCGCAGCGGCCATCATCGGCCCCGGGTTGACGCCAATCATGCCGGGCTGCATGGCGGGCCAGTTGTGCATGCCGTAGACGGATTGCACGGGAAAACGGTCAAATAAACCATCGTCAATCATGGCCTTGGCGCCCGCGTAGCCTTCCTCTCCGGGTTGAAAAATCAACACCGCCGTGCCGTCAAAGTTTCGGGTCTCGGCCAAATAACGTGCCGCCCCAACCAGCATGGCCGTATGGCCATCGTGACCACAGCCGTGCATCAAACCAGCTTTGCCGGACTTCCAGGCAAAGTTGTTGTGCTCGGTCAA
Organism: Comamonadaceae bacterium; assembly: GCA_947372745.1. Taxonomy (GTDB): domain Bacteria; phylum Pseudomonadota; class Gammaproteobacteria; order Burkholderiales; family Burkholderiaceae_C; genus Rhodoferax. The sequence continues at coordinate 35,678 of CANBUY010000006.1, forward strand.
AGGCAGGGCGTCCATATCAGCCCGCAAACCAATCATCTGGGCGCCGCTGTTTTGCCGCCCTTTGATGACCGCCACCACACCTGTTTTGCCAATGCCCGTATGAATTTCATCAACGCCGCACAATTTGAGCGCCTCTTGAACACGCTGACTGGTATAAAACTCTTCAAAGCCCAACTCCGGGTGAGCATGAAGGTCACGCCTCAAAGCGGTAATTTCGGGGTGGAACGCGGCAATGTGTGCAAATGCACGACCATGCACCCGGTGACCCGAACGCAACGTAGCAGCCAATGTTGAACCAGACATCAATGTCCTCCTGACTGGCTGACACGTAGCCGTGGATCGACCAAAAAGTAAAGCAAATCAACCACCAGATTGATCACCACAAAGATCAAGGCAATCAAACACAAATAGGCTGCCATCACGGGCACATCAGCGAACGTGACGGCTTGGATGAACAGCAAACCCATGCCGGGCCACTGAAACACCGTCTCGGTGATGATGGCAAAAGCAATGAGCTGCCCCAGTTGCAGGCCGGTGATGGTGATCACGGGCACCAGGGTGTTTTGCAAGGCATGACCGAAGTGAATTACGCGGTTGCTCAAGCCCCGTGCGCGGGCAAATCGGATGTAATCGGTGCGCAGCACCTCCAGCATCTCGGCCCGCACCAGGCGCATGATGAGAGTGAGCTGAAAAACGGCCAGCGTAATGGCCGGCATCACGATGTGGTGGAGGCCATCCAGGGTCAAGAGCCCGCTGCTCCACCAGCCGATTTGAACCACCTCACCCCGACCAAAGCTGGGAAACCAACCCAGCCCCACAGAAAACACCAAAATCAACAAAATACCAATGAGAAAAGTGGGCAGCGACACGCCCAACAGAGATATCGTCATCAGCAGTTGGCTAAAGAACTGGCCTCGTTTGAGTGCGGCATACACCCCAAACGGCACCCCCACCAGCAAAGCCAGCACGCCCGCAAACAGGGCCAGCTCCAAGGTGGCGGGAAGGCGCTCGGTAATTAGGCGCGACACTTTCGCCCCCTGGCGCAAGCTCAAACCAAATTCGCCTTGCACAGCGTTGAGCAGGAAATGCCAGAACTGAATGAAAAACGGTTGGTCCAAACCGAGATCAATTCTTAACTGTTTGATCTGATCAGGACGCGCATCTTGACCCAGCAGAAAAACGACTGGATCGCCCACGTATTGGAAAAGCATGAAGGCGATGAAGGCCACAGCCACCATCACGACCATGGCTTGAATCAGGCGGCGAAGAATAAAAACGAACATCTATTTTTGTTTGAAAAATTCAATTTAACATGAAGTTTGTCTGTGCGACACAGGGGTTTACATCATGCCAAATTAATTTTTGAAACCAATGAATAAATGGTATATCTCCACTATTTAGGTCGCGCGGGCGACTGTGTCCCAGCAATCCGTTAAAGACCCAGGCTTTGCAACTCGACGATTCCTTTGGGCGTATTGAGCACCGCGGTGATGTTTGCTGGGCCGGTACTCACGGCGATACCAGTCAGCCCCAGTGCGTCATAGGCGGCTTGCAGCTTGGCCGCCGTGGGGTGGGTAATTGAAATACTTTGCAAGGTAACGCCCGAACGGGGCAAGGTATTGCGTGGGTGCAGCCGCAGTGGCTCGGCCGCATCAGACTTGCCCCACTGGATCAAGCTGGGCAGTGCGCCATCAAACAAGCGTTGACCATCTTCACGCACTGTAATCTGCCACTGCAAAACGCCACGACGAGAATGACGCTTGGCATGCACGGCCAAGCCGCGGTCAATGCCTTGGATTTTCAAAGCTATTCTGGCGGCCTGAATGTCATCTGTATTGGCCACAAAATGAACCAAGCGGGGCTCAATGGCGACAGCGGCCTGCAAGGCGGCATCGTCCATGTCAAACCAACGGGTTGCCGGAGTGGCGCTGCGTTTGGCCCCTGGGTTGATGGCAATAATTTCAAAATAAGCCAAGGGGTTGGCAGGCGAGGCAATTTTGAACAGTCGGTTGTGCGTGCCGAACTGGTCATGTTCGCCACCGGGGCCGGGCGTGACGCCCAATTTGGCCTCACACCACTTAACGCCTTGTTCCAGTGTTTGCGCGACGACGACGAGGTGATCTATTTGTGTTTTCATCCTCTAACCATACCATCTGAGGTGACACCCTGAGCACATGACGCCGCGTCCAGGAACAACTTTGATCGAAAAAATCTCAGGCGAAATAATCTTTAAACTTCAAGAAAAAGATTATCTTCATTATATTAATTTAATTTAATTTAATTTAAATTCAATTATATTAATATATAAATATTACTGATCACTCAACAGCACTACACCGCCTTGTGTAACGATTCTTCGTGCTTCAACAAACCCGCCCCTATTGACGGCACTAGATAACAGTCGGCTTTTAGCCCCACTGGTCATGAGTAGCGAGCCATCATTTAATTGGCTGATATCACCATTTTTAATTAATTCATTGAGCGCACCTTGGTTTACGACATAAGACAATGTGGTGACGTCTTTGAAAGCAACGGTCGGTAAAGTTTCCGTGCCAAGCGTGGTGCTGCCAATAGATGCCTTTAAATGTGCTTGCTTATCAACGACTGATGAACTCTCGGACGCGAGAAATTTCCCAGAATCAATGAGGCGTAAATTGTTTAAATTGAGGGTCGTCGCAATCAAGTCGGTAATGGCTTGACTCTCAGCCGTTGCTGACTGAGCAAGTGCACTCATCAATACAAGAGCTGCTGCAAATAATATTTTTCTCATCATTATCTCCAATACAAAGAATTAAGAAAACAGGAATTAATATTCCTGCTTAAATTTTAAATCTTCAAATTAAAATAATTTAACTATATTTCAGTTGATCGATTTGAAATAAATAAAAATGCTTGTCGCCTAATATTGATGGATTGAATTTCAATAAATATATTTGCAATAATATATTTATGTCATATTTACTCAAATTAACAGGGTAACTAACGTTAAAACCGTCTATGCCCAACGAATAGTGAGGGGCTTTATCTCATTTCGCATCAACGGCAAATGAGTGCGCGACGACCAACACACTTCCGCGTTAACACCGGCATCAGCATCACACAACTTTGTGCCCCTGTTAAATAAGTGAGCCTAGTCGCACCTCGCCACAAGCCCACCTCTGTTGCATCTTCACTCTCAAACCAGAACATTAGCGATTAATCAATAATTTATGTTTAAATTAAGTTTTTAAAATTTAATTACGTAAATTATTGGTTTAAATGACAAAATTCATTAACTTCGCATCTAATGCTGCTCAAACCACCCAAGAATTGCAAGACCAGCTCAATGAGCGGGCTGAGAAATTTGCCAAAGACTTTGCCCACGCGGCCTATGAAATGGGCGAAGCCCAAAACTTTGTGCGCGAGCTGTGTGGTGTCTATGGCCTCAACTACCTGCGCTCGGTAGACTTTGAGCGCCGTGTGGCCAAAGAGAGTGGCGTGGGCATCAACCGCATTGACGGCTTTTTTCCGGGCCTGTTGCTGGTCGAAATGAAGTCCGGCGGCAAAGACCTCCAGGAGGCCTACGCACAAGCGAAGGCCTACATCCCCAAGCTCAAAAACTTGGATGATGTGCCGCGCTACATCTTGGTCAGCGACTTTCAAAACCTGCATCTGTATGACGAAACGGGCATCAACCCACCCATCAAATTCAAACTCGCCGACTTTAAAAGCCACGTCAACGACCTCGATTTTTTGCTTGGCTACGAGCGCATTTACCAAGCGCGCCAAGCCGCAGCCAGCATTGAAGCCGCCAACCGCTTGGGCTCCCTGCACGACGCCATCAAGCAAACCGGCTACCGGGGCCAGGACCTGCAAACCCTGCTGGTGCGCTTGTTGTTTTGCCTGTTTGCCGACGACACCCGCCTCTTTAACAAAGAAGATGCCTTCAAACAAGCGGTGCAAAGCAGCAACAGCGCGGGCGACGACTTGGGCAGCAAGCTACAACGCATCTTTCGCCGCCTCGACACCAACCCGGCGCAAACCAAGCAAGCCGAAACCAGCGCACAACGCACCGACGGGCAATACGCCTACCTGCTGGACTTCCCCTACATCAACGGAGCACTGTTCACCACGCGCATAGAAGACCCCGACTTTGACGGTGTCTCGCGCCAGGCCCTGCTGGGCTGCTGCGACTTGGATTGGTCCGACATCAGCCCCGATATTTTTGGTACTTTGTTTCAGCACATCATGCATTGGGACGACGAAGAGGCCGAGGGCAAAAGCAAAAAGCGGCGCGACTTTGGCGCCCACTACACCAGCGAACGCAACATTCGCCGCGCCATAGACCCGCTGTTTCTGGACGCCCTGAAAGACGAGCTGGCCCTAATCAAAGGCGACGCCAAAAAGCTGGGCCTCTACATCGCCAAATTAGCCACCCTGCACATTTTTGATCCCGCCTGCGGGTGCGGCAACTTTTTGGTGGTGGCCTACCGCGAGCTGCGCTGGCTGGAGCAACAAACCCTGCTGGAACTCAACAGTATTAAGGGCGCGCAGCAAACCATGCCGCTGTGCAATGTGCACCAGTTTCACGGCATTGAGATTGACCCTACGGCGGTCGAGATTGCCACCGTGGCCATGTGGCTGACCGACCACCAGATGAACCAACACTGGGCCAGCGGCTACAAACGCATCCCTTTAGTGAGCAAAGCCAACATCCACTGCGGCAACGCCTTGCGCACCGACTGGGAGACCGTGCTGCCCGCTGACAAAACCAGTTTCATTGTGGGCAACCCGCCATTTTTGGGCTACACGCAGCAAAGCCCAACGCAAAAAGCCGACATGGCCTTGATTTACGGCAACGCCCAAGGCACCGGCGTGCTGGACTACGTGACCGCTTGGTACGTGAAGGCGTTTGCACAGATCAAGGCCAATCCGCTCATCAAGGCGGCGTTTGTGTCGACCAACAGCATCACACAAGGTGAACAGGTATCGGTACTTTGGAAGCCCCTGTTTGACCAAGGTTTGCACATCCAGTTTGCGCACCGCACCTTCAAGTGGAGCAACGAGGGCTCGGGCGTGGCGGCCGTGCACTGCGTGATCGTCGGCTTTGGGTTGGAAAAGCCGAGAAAGTGTGACCTGTGGGACTACGGTGCGCTGATAGGGGGACAGGGGCAACTGAAGAAGACCCGACGCATCAATGCGTATCTGGTGGATGCGCCTGCGATTTTTCTGACGAAGGTACGCAAGCCTTTGCAAGCGGACGTGACTGAAATGATTTTCGGAAGTAAACCCACCGACGGCGGTCATCTTCTTCTCAACGCCGAAGAAGAAAAAACCCTCCGAGCCAGTGACCCGATAGCGGCCCAATACATCCGTCCGTTTTTGGGTGCCGACGAATTTTTGAACAATACGGCGCGCTTTTGCCTGTGGTTGGACAAAGTTACCGCACACGACTTGGCGCACTCACCCGAGCTCAAGCAACGCACAGAAGCCGTCCGTGCCATGCGGCTGGCCAGTCCCAAAGTACCCACGCAAAAATTAGCGGAAGTTCCGCATTTGTTTGGTGAAATCCGGCAACCCACAGACAAATATTTGCTCGTTCCGCTGCACTCATCAGAAAACCGAGCATTCATTCCAGTTGGCTTTTTAGACAGCCAAGTCATTTGCGGCAATGCCAACTCGCTCATTCCCAACGCCACGACCTACCACTTCGGCCTACTCAGTTCAACCATGCACAACGCCTGGACGCGCGCTGTCTGTGGCCGTATTAAAAGTGATTACCGCTACTCCAACACCATCGTTTACAACAACTACCCGTGGCCTAACCCCACTAATGCGCAGCAGGCCAGCATTGAGGTCGCTGGGCAAGCCGTGCTGGACGCCCGTGCCCAGCACGTTGGCAAAAGCTTGGCATGGCTCTACAACCCCGAGACCCTGCCTAAAAACCTGCAAAACGCCCATGACTTGGTAGACGACGCTGTCGACGAAGCCTACGGCTACGACAAAGGCAACGACGACACCAGCCGCGTCGCCTATTTGTTTGAGCTGTATGAAAAGCTCACCCTTGCACCCTTGCTAGCGCCCAGCAAGCCAGCCCCCAAAACGCGCAAACCCAAAGCCCAAAGTGGCAAGAGCGGTAAGCTATGATTTATTGGTCTTACCACTTAATTTTTTATGCCCCCACTTCTTCCCGCTGCCCGCTTAGCCGATACCGTTGCCAGCGAGCTTGAAAAACGGATTCTTGAAGGCTCGCTCAAACCGGGGGATGTCTTGCCCGCCGAGCGCGATCTGGCGCTAGAGCTCGGTGTCTCGCGCCCTTCGCTGCGCGAGGCTATCCAAAAATTGGTTTCCAAAGGGCTGCTGACCACACGTCATGGCTGCGGCACCACCGTCACGGACCGGCTTGAAGCGCATTTTGTCGACCCTTGGCAAGACATGCTCAAAGGCCACCCGATGCTGCACCGCGACTTGCTGGAATTTCGTCAGATGCTCGAAGGCCAAGCGGCCCACCTGGCTGCCGAGCGTGCCCTGGATGTCGATATCCAGCGCCTTGATGTGGTTTACGCTGTACTGGAAGCGGCTTACGACAGCAACGATATACGCGCCTGCATTGATGCGGATGTCGCCTTTCACCAAGCAGTGGCCGAGGCGGCCCACAACGTGCTGATCGGTCATCTGAGCGCTAGTTTGATGCGCGTCATCCATGGCCACGTCGCGACCAATCTCGCACAACTCCATACCCAGCCGCCCCGCTGGGATCAGTTGAAAGCACAGCACCATGCCATCTGGCAAGCAATCCGAAACCACCAGCCCCAAATGGCCGATCAAGCAGCACGTAGCCACATCGAATTTGTCAGACAGAGCATGGATGACAACGCCCAAGACGAACAACGCCGCTTGAGTGCTTTGCGTCGTTTGGGTGATGCCGCACGCTAAGCGCGCGCAACCTAGGGTTTTTACCTATAGACCATTGACCGTTAGTTTTTTACATTCAATGCAACTGGTAATACCAGTTTACCAATTTTTCAGACTCACTTAAATACATGAAGCCGGGAAGCGAAGGCCATGCTCGGCTGAAGCGAAGCAGGAATTTTTTAGTTTTTATATTTGGTTAGAGGAGATATTTATGATTTGGCAACAGGTTTACGACCCCATAGGAAATATGGTGATTTCCACGCTGCTGGCCGCCATCCCCGTAGTGGTGATGCTGGTGGCCTTGGGCTTCATGCACATCAAGGCCCACATTGCAGCGGGCCTCGGGCTTTTGGCTGCGGTGGTCGTGGCGGTGTTTGCCTATGGCATGCCCCTCGGCATGGCGGGCACAGCGGCGATGTACGGCGGCTTTACCGGCTTGCTGCCGATTGGCTGGATTGTGCTCAACATCATCTTTTTGCAGCAACTGGCCGAACAAAACGGCAGCTTCAAAATCTTGCAGGCGTCACTCTCGGGCATCACCGATGACCGTCGCCTGCAACTGCTGCTGATTGCCTTTTGCTTTGGTGCGTTCTTTGAAGGCGCTGCGGGCTTTGGCACACCAGTCGCCGTCACGGCAGGCATCTTGATTGGTCTGGGCTTTTCACCGCTGGCCGCCTCGGGTTTGAGCCTGATTGCCAACACCGCCCCTGTGGCCTTTGGTGCGCTGGGTACACCGGTTATCACACTGGCCAAAGTGCATGGCTACGACCTGATGGAAGTCACCGCGATGATTGGGCGCCAACTCCCCTTCTTCTCGCTGCTAGTGCCATTTTGGTTGATTTGGGCCTTTGCCGGTCGCAAGGCGATGATGGAAATCTGGCCCGCTATTTTGGTCACGGGTTTGTCGTTTGCCATTCCCCAGTACCTCGTTTCCAACTTCATTGGCCCCGAGTTGGTGGACATCATTGCCGCCATCGTGTCGATGGTCTCCTTGATATTGTTCTTGCGCGTGTGGCAGCCTAAAAAGATTTGGACTTCTCCCAACCTGAAAGGTCACGAGACCGATGGCGGCGAAGCCAAGGCCCCGATCGCCCTGGTGAAATACTCACGCGATGAGCAGATTCAAGCCTGGACACCTTGGGCGATTCTGACGGTGTTCGTGTTCGTCTGGGGCCTGCCGCCCGTGAAGACTTTCCTGAACAACCTCTATGCACCCAAATTCGTTATGGAAGGCCTACACAACCTGGTTATGAAAATGCCGCCAGTGGTGCCGAAACCTACCCCTGAAGGCGCTGTCTACGTGCTCAACCTGTTGTCCGCGACCGGCACCGGCATTTTGCTGGCGGCCATCATCGGCGCGCTCATCATGAAATATAAACCGATGGAAATCGTGCGCACCTTTGGTCGCACCTTCTGGCTGGTGCGCTACTCGCTCGTAACGATTGTGCTGATGCTGGGTCTGGGCACGTTGACACGCTACTCTGGCACTGACACCACACTGGGACTTGCGTTTGCCAACAGCGGTGTGTTCTATCCCTTCTTTGGCACCTTGATGGGCTGGGTGGGTGTGGCCATGACGGGTTCTGACACCGCCTCTAACGTGCTCTTTGGTGGCATGCAGCGCGTGGCTGCCGAGCAGTTGGGCCTGAGCCCTAACCTCATGGGCGCGGCCAATAGCTCTGGTGGCGTGATGGGCAAGATGATCGATGCGCAATCGATCGTTGTGGCCTCCACCGCCACCCGCTGGTTTAACCACGAAGGCGACATTCTTCGCTATGTGTTTTTCCACTCGATCGCCCTCGCCTGCCTGGTGGGACTCTACGTAACGATGCAAGCCTACGTTTGGCCGTTCACGCTGATGGTGGTTAAATAATTCAGCTAGAAAATCTACACCTCATCAATGATGGGGTGGGTTTATCCTGATCTTGCGAGGGTAATTGGCTGATAGAGTGATTGCTTTCTTGTTTCAAGAGCTTGTTGATATGCCGAATACTTTGAATCGTCGTCACTTTCTATCAGGGGCGACGGCTATCGCTGCAAGCGGGCTGGAGAGTGCCTGGGCACAAGCAAAACCCAATGCGGCCAAATGGCCGCTCAAGCCGATCCGCATCGTGGTCGCCTTCCCGGCAGGCGGCCTCACTGATGCTTATGCCCGCATGTTTGCCGAACAAATCACATCCCAATTAGGCGTGCCTGCGGTGGTTGAAAACAAACCCGGCGCGGGCGCCATCATTGCCATCGATTACGTGGCCAAATCCGCACCCGATGGCTACACGCTGCTCATGACCACGTCGGGCACCGTCTGGCAAAACCGCGTGCTGTTCAGCAAGCTGCCCTACAACCTGGACAAAGACCTTACGCCCATCGCCAACTTCCCGTCAGGGCCACTGGTGGTGGCGGTCTCTGAAAAAGTGCCCGCCAAGAATATGCGCGAGTTTATTGAGTTTGCCAAGACCAACAACGCATCAATGGGAACCTACGCCCCAGGTTCTTACCCGCACATGGTGGCCGACCAGACCAATCGGGCCGAGGGCACCAAGATTCAATCCATCCATTACCGGGGCGAAGCGCCCATGTGGATTGACGTCGCATCGAGCCAAACGCAAATTGCCATTGGGAGCTACCAATCGTTTGCCACGGTGCAAACGCGCGGTGTCAGGGCCATTGGCGTCACCGGAAATTACCGCTCACCCAAATTGCCCGATTTGCCCACGCTGGTCGAGCAGGGCATTGGCGGCAACCTGGTTTCACTCGAAGGCGGCCTGCCGCTGATGGCCCCCGCAGGCACGCCAGAGGCGGTGTTGCAAGCCCTTTCGCGCGTGGTGGTGACTGGGGCAAACACCGAACGCGCCGCCAAACTGAGGGAGAGTTTTGCGATTCCCAACAAACCCAAAAATTTAACCGACACGCGCCGGGAGTGGGAGCAGGTCGTGCCCGTGTGGATCAAACTGGCGGTTGATTTGGGGATCAAGCTGGATTGATCGAAACGCAGCTTTAACCAGAAAGCAAAAAGCCCGGGCCTGAAAAGGACCGGGCTTTTCTTTAGGCACTTAAGGCTTTAATGTCGCTTCTTCGATGAGCACCTTGTACGCATAGCCTGAGCCAAAATCCTTATCGGTGCGCACAAGGCCCGACACCGTCACGACATCACCGAGCTTGGCCTGATTCAGGGTAGTGACCAAAATGTCATGGGTGTTGTCCGCGGCGACACCTGTTCCATCGCGCAGATGGACCCAATTTTTTCCCATGACCTGAGGGTTGTATTTGACGATTTGGCCGCGCACCAAAACAGACTTGTCCTTTAGCTCGGCGGCTTTTGTCACGATTTCGGCCACGGTCCGCGCATTGGCCCCAATGGCCTTGGCAACATTGACGGGGACGGTCGTATCCAGCGCTTTGGCCGCGCCAGAGTGCGGACTGGCTGTGGCTTTGTCGGCAACAGTGAGGCTACCGAAAAGAATCGTCGGGAAGGTCTTGTTCAGCGACTTGCTCTCGAAATTTTTCATGACCATCACGTTTTCAATGGTGACCTTGGCGCCTTTCTTGACAGCCGCCTTGCCTACAGCAGCCCAGGTCTCACCTTCTTTGGTTTTGAGACGAAGGTAGGTGTAGCTGTCGACGTCCTTGATCTCAAGGACTTCACCCGTCACAACGGCTGCTGAAGACGAGACGGCGGCAGGAGTTTCGCCCGCCCAAACGGATGGGACTAATGGGGCGGCAACTATCAGGCAGATCGCCAGCAGGGTTTTCATGGTCGGGGTTCTCATTGGGTAAACGAAAAAGCATAACAGTCAGAGGGGGCAGATCTACCGAAGTTAGATCAGCATTTCAGTCAATAAATGAATAAAAAAAAGCCCGAACCTTTGACGGCTCGGGCTTTGCTGTGAAGCTTGTGTCAGGCGTTTATTTACGCGCTGGCGGCAAATCGGTACAACTGCCATGCGCCACTTCCGCCGCCATGCCAATGCTCTCGCCCAGCGTGGGGTGCGGGTGAATCGTTTTACCGATGTCGACCGCGTCAGCGCCCATCTCGATGGCCAGTGCAATCTCGCCGATCATGTCGCCCGCATGGGTGCCAACCATGCCGCCGCCGAGAATCTTGCCGTGGCCGTGCGCTTCCGGTGAATCATCAAACAGGAGTTTGGTGACGCCTTCGTCGCGGCCATTGGCAATAGCGCGCCCAGATGCGCTCCAAGGGAACAAGCCTTTTTTGACCTTGATGCCTTGCGCTTTGGCCTGGTCTTCGGTGAGGCCGACCCAGGCCACTTCGGGGTCGGTGTAAGCGACGCTAGGAATGACACGGGCGTTAAACGCCGCAGCGGCCAGTTCTTTGTTGCCTTGCAGTTCACCGGCAATCACTTCTGCAGCCACATGTGCTTCATGCACCGCTTTGTGCGCCAGCATGGGCTGACCCACGATGTCGCCAATGGCAAAGATGTGAGGCACGTTGGTGCGCATCTGGATGTCCACAGGGATGAAGCCTCGGTCGGTGACCGCAACACCCGCCTTCTCAGCGGCAATCTTTTTGCCATTGGGCGTGCGGCCCACGGCTTGCAACACCAGGTCATAAACCTGTGGCGCGGGGGCGGTACCGCCCTCCTCGGCTGGCGCAAACGTCACTTCAATGCCTTCGGGCAAGGCGCGGGCGCCTACCGTTTTGGTCTTGAGCATGATGTTGTCAAAACGCGGTGCGTTCATCTTTTGCCAGATTTTGACCAGGTCACGGTCAGCGCCTTGCATCAGGCCGTCCATCATTTCCACCACGTCCAGGCGAGCGCCCAGCGTGCTGTAAACGGTGCCCATCTCCAAACCGATGATGCCGCCACCCAAAATCAACATGCGCTTGGGGACTTCTTTCAACGCCAATGCGCCGGTGGAGTCGACCACACGCGGGTCATTGGGCATAAAGGGCAAGCGAACCGCTTGCGAGCCAGCGGCGATGATGGCCTTTTTGAACGCAATAGTTTGCGACTTGCCGGTTTTCTCTTGGGCCGTGCCACTGGTTTCTTCAACCGTCACATGGTTGGCGCCGACAAAAGCACCGTAGCCGCGCACCACGGTCACTTTACGCATTTTGGCCATCGCGGCCAGTCCGCCGGTGAGCTTGGTGATCACCTTGTCTTTGTGGCCACGCAACATGTCAACGTTCACCGTGGGCGCACCAAACTCGATGCCCAAAGCGCCGAGGTGGCTGACTTCGTCCATGACAGCGGCCACATGCAACAGCGCTTTTGAAGGGATGCAACCCACATTCAGGCAAACACCACCCAAGGAGGCGTAGCGCTCAACCAGAATCACCTTGAGCCCGAGGTCAGCGGCGCGGAAAGCGGCTGAATAGCCGCCAGGGCCCGCACCGAGCACCAGCAGATCGCATTCCATGTCGGCGGTGCCCGCAAAGCTGGAAGCCACCGGGGCTGGGGCGAGCGGAGCTGCTACTGCATTGATAGCTGGTGTAGCAACGCTAGCGGGCGCTACAGCTTGTTTTGACTCAAGAACAGGGGCAATGACGTCGCCCGCCACTTCGAGGCTCAACACCACCGAACCTTCTTTCACTTTGTCGCCAATGGCAACCTTGAGCTCCTTCACCACACCACCGTGGCTTGAGGGGATTTCCATAGAGGCTTTGTCGCTCTCCACCGTGATCAGGCTTTGGTCGGGTTTGATGGTGTCGCCCACTTTGACCATGAGTTCAATGACGGTCACTTCGGCGAAGTCGCCGATGTCAGGTACTTTGATGTCTATAGATGCCATATTTTTCTTTCAAATTGATTGAGGGCGCATGACGTCCGTCATTGCGAGCGCAGCGCGGCAATCCATGTGCCGGATACGCCGTCATGGATTGCCACGTCGCTGCGCTCCTCGCAATGACGAGACTTACAGCAAGACCCGGCGGAAATCGCCAAGGATCTGACCTAAGTACACGTTGAAGCGCGCGGCTGCAGCGCCGTCAATCACGCGGTGATCCCAGGTCAGGCTCAAAGGCAACATCAAGCGCGGCTGGAAGGCCTTGCCGTCCCAGATGGGCTGAATGGTCGACTTGCAAACACCCAAGATAGCCACCTCAGGCGCGTTGATGATGGGCGTGAAGTAACGCCCGCCAATGCCACCCAAAGAAGAAATAGTGAATGAGGCGCCCGACATTTCGGCGGGGCTCAATTTGCCATCGCGTGCCTTCTTGGCCAACTCGCCCATCTCCAGAGAGATTTGCATGATGCCTTTTTTGTCAGCATCCTTGATCACCGGCACCATCAAGCCATTGGGCGTGTCTGCGGCAAAACCAATATGGAAATACTGTTTGTAGATCAGTGCATCGCCGTCGAGAGAACTGTTGAACTCGGGGAACTTCTTGAGCGCGGCCACGCAGGCTTTAATCAGGAAAGCCAGCATGGTGACTTTGGCGCCCGATTTCTCGTTCTCTTTATTGGTGGAGACGCGGAACGCTTCCAGATCGGTAATATCGCAGTCGTCGTGGTTGGTGACGGCCGGAATCATGATGGCGTTGCGCAACAAGTTGGCACCACTGATCTTCTTGATGCGCGACATTTCTTTACGCTCAATTGGACCAAACTTGGTGAAGTCCACCTTCGGCCAGGGAATCAAGCCCAGGCCAGCACCATCATTGCCGCCCGCAGCGGCAGGTTTGGCTTGTGCCGCAGCCGCCAGCGTTTGAACCGCACCGCTCATCACCGAGCGGGTGAACGATTGCACATCAGCATCGGTGATGCGGCCTTTGAGGCCACTGCCTTTGACTTCATTCAAAGGCACACCGAGCTCGCGGGCAAACTTGCGCACTGAAGGCGACGCATGGGGCAGACCCACCGTCAAAGCGCCCGGATTGTGTGCAGCAACTGCAGCTGCAACAGTGGCCACAGCAGGCACACTTGCGGCAGCCGCCACAGGCGCTGCCAGCGCAGGAGCAGCCACTGATGCCACGGTAGCGGCGACGGCACCGGTAGGCACCACGCCTTCCAGGATAGCCAGCAAGTCACCAATGTTGACCTTGTCGCCGACCTTGATTTTCAGTTCCTTGAGCACGCCCGCAGCGGATGAAGGAATCTCCATCGCGGCTTTGTCAGACTCGACCGTGATCAATGATTGTTCGATACGGATGCTGTCACCCGGCTTGACCATGATCTCGATCACAGCGACGTCCTTGAAGTCGCCAATATCTGGCACACGGACTTCAATCGGGCCAGAACTGGCCGCAACCGCTGCGGGTGCAGCGGCGGCTACAGGCGCTTGAACCACAGGGGCAGCAGCTTGGGGTGCAGGTGCTGCAACAACAGCAGAAGCCACAGCGCCCTCCACTTCAAGCATTAACACCACCGAGCCCTGTTTGACTTTGTCACCAAGTGCGACCTGGAAGTCTTTGACCACACCGGCGTGGCTGGAAGGGATTTCCATTGACGCCTTGTCAGACTCAACGGTGATCAGTGATTGATCAGCCTTGACCGTGTCGCCCACTTTGACCATCAATTCAATGACGGTGACTTCATCGAAGTCGCCAATATCTGGTACTTTAATTTCTACGATAGACATGCTGGTCTCCTTGATCTTTTTTTAGGCGTAAAGCGGATTGACCTTGTCGGTCTTGATGCCGTATTTGGCAATGGCTTGCACCACTTGTGACACCGGCACCGTGCCGTCTTCGCTGAGTGCTTTCAGGGCAGCAATCACAATATAGTGACGATTGACCTCGAAGTGTTCACGCAATTTAGAGCGGAAATCGCTGCGTCCAAAACCATCGGTACCGAGCACTTTGTAGGTACGGTCCTTAGGAATGAAGGAGCGAATCTGCTCAGCGTAAGCCTTCATGTAGTCGGTGGAAGCCACCACTGGGCCGGCGTGTTTTTCAAGCTGTTGGGCCACAAAGGACACGCGCTGTGTTCCCTCTGGGTGCAACAAGTTGAAACGCTCGCAGTCCTGGCCTTCGCGGGTCAGCTCGTTAAAGCTTGGGCAGCTCCAGACGTTGGCGGTCACGCCCCAGTCCTGGGCCAACAACTCTTGCGCCGCAATCGATTCACGCAGGATGGTGCCTGAACCAAGCAACTGCACGGTGGGGGCCTTGGCAACCGCCACACCTGGTTTGCACAGGTACATACCCTTGATGATTTGCTCTTCCGTGCCAGCGGTCAGGCCAGGCATGGGGTAGTTCTCATTGAGCAGCGTGATGTAGTAGTACACGTTGTCTTGCTTCTCGACCATGCGTTTGAGGCCGTGGTGCAAGATCACGCCCACTTCATGCGCGAAGGTCGGGTCATAAGAAATGCAGTTAGGAATGGTGCCTGCCATGATATGGCTGTGGCCGTCTTCGTGCTGCAAACCTTCGCCATTCAAGGTGGTGCGCCCGGAGGTGCCACCCAACAAGAATCCACGCGCTTGCATGTCGCCAGCCGCCCAGGCCAAATCGCCAATACGCTGGAAGCCAAACATCGAGTAGTACACGTAGAACGGCACCATGATGCGGTTGTTCGTTGAGTAAGACGTGGCCGCAGCAATCCAGCTGCTCATGCCGCCGGCTTCGTTAATGCCTTCTTGCAAAATCTGGCCAGCTTTGTCTTCGCGGTAATACATCACCTGGTCTTTGTCCACCGGGGTGTATTTTTGACCTTCAGGGTTGTAAATTCCGATTTGACGGAACAAGCCTTCCATACCAAAGGTACGGGCCTCATCCACCAAGATAGGCACGACACGGGGGCCGAGCGCCTGGTCACGCAGCAGCGTGGTCAAGAAGCGCACATAGGCTTGCGTGGTGGAGATCTCGCGGCCTTCAGCCGTGGCTTCAATCACTGTTTTGAAAGTCTCCAGCGCGGGCACGGTGAACTGCTCATCCGACTTGACCCGACGATGTGGCAGGTAGCCACCCAAGGCCTTGCGGCGCTCGTGCAGGTATTGCATCTCAGGGGTGTCGTCGGCTGGCTTGTAAAACGGAATCTCGGCCAACTGGCTGTCTGGAATTGGGATATTGAAACGGTCACGGAAGATTTTGATGTCTTCGTCAGTCAGTTTTTTGGTCTGGTGAACGTTGTTTTTACCTTCACCGCTCTTGCCCATGCCAAAGCCTTTAACGGTTTTGATTAACAAAACAGTGGGTTGGTCTTTGTGGTTGACGGCTGAGTGGTAAGCGGCGTAAACCTTTTTAGGGTCATGACCGCCACGCTTCAAAGCGAAGATTTCGTCGTCGGTCATGTGGGCAACCATCTCCAGCGTGCGAGGATCGCGGCCAAAGAAATGCTTGCGTACGTAGGCGCCGTCATTGGCTTTGAAGGCTTGGTAATCGCCGTCCAGCGTTTCCATCATGAGCTTCTTCAAAGCGCCGTCTTTGTCGCGGGCCAAGAGAGGATCCCACTCGCTGCCCCAGAGAAGCTTGATGACGTTCCAGCCTGCGCCACGGAACTCGCCCTCTAACTCTTGCACAATTTTGCCATTGCCGCGCACCGGGCCGTCCAGGCGCTGCAGGTTGCAGTTGATGACAAAAATCAGGTTGTCGAGCTTTTCACGCGCAGCCAAACCGATCGCGCCGAGGGATTCGACTTCGTCCATCTCGCCATCACCGCAGAACACCCAGACCTTGCGGTTCTCGGTGTTGGCAATGCCACGGGCGTGCAGGTATTTCAGGAAACGGGCTTGGTAAATCGCCATCAAGGGACCAAGGCCCATCGACACCGTGGGGAACTGCCAAAAATTGGGCATCAACTTAGGATGCGGATAGCTGGACAAGCCATGGCCATCGACCTCTTGGCGGAAATTAAGGAGTTGCTCTTCGCTCAGACGGCCTTCAAGGTAGGCACGGGCGTAAACGCCTGGGGAAACGTGGCCCTGAATATAGAGGCAGTCGCCACCGTGGTTTTCGCTCTCGGCGTGCCAAAAATGGTTGAAGCCGGCGCCAAACATGTGGGCCAGCGAGGCAAAGGAACCAATGTGGCCACCCAGGTCGCCACCGTCAATGGGGTGATGGCGGTTGGCCTTGACGACCATCGCCATCGCATTCCAACGCATATAAGAACGCAGACGCTCTTCAATTTCAAGATTACCAGGGCAGTGCACCTCTTGGTTAGTCTCAATCGTATTAACGTAACTCGTGTTGGCAGAGAACGGCATGTCGATGCTGCTCTGGCGGGCATGCTCCAACAACTGCTCCAGCAAATAGTGCGCCCGCTCAGGGCCCTCACTTTGTATGACGGCGGACAGTGCGTCCATCCATTCACGGGTTTCCTGACTGTCTAAATCACGCGCGGATGCACCGGGTGAATTGGCGGGAATTGCGGTCATGCTTGTCTCCTATGATATTTATATCGTTATTAACACACAAAATAATTCTCGCACATTTTCTTAAAAATTTCAAATGATGCTTACCATTTTTACAATGTGAAATTTATTCAATCAATCAGCAATAAATTTCCGCTTTAGGGCTGATTTACACTCCAAACATGCCCTTGCTCAGCCCTAATTCATCGTCCAACCCTGCTCAAGCAGCGCCGTTTAAACAAATTTTTAATTGGTGGAAGCGTCAATCACCCCAGCGGCAGGATCGATTCGCTGTGCTGGCGCCGCTGGCCGCCGTGCTTTTATTTTTAGCAGCCATTGTGGTGGCGTTTGGCTATTTACGCATTGAGGAAATAGACCGGGAACAAGAAGCAGTTAAGCGCGACGTTGAATACACCCAACAGCGTCTGCGCCTACGTATGTTGGAGCGCCAAGAGCAGCTCATGCGCTTAGCGCGCGAAATGTCAAACCGCGAGATTGATGAAGAAGACTTTCAGGGGCGCGGGGAAGAAATGGTCAACCGTTACCCAGAGCTACAAGGCCTGTCCTGGATCGACGGCTACAGCAAAATAAAAGCAAGCTATGGCATGGCCAGTTTGTCCACTCAACAACTCAGAACCATTGGCGACACCTTAACCCTGGGCGAAACTGAAGGGGCCTACCGCTTGGCCCAGGAACTCAGACAACCCCTTTATTACCAACATTTGGCAAGCGCTGGCAGCGCCGCCATGTTGCAACTGCACATTCCACTGAGCGAGCGAACCAAATTCACAGGTGTTTTGTTGGCAGAATTTTCTGTCGATGGCTTGTTTCGCTATGGCGTGCCCACCGAAGTCTCGGCACGTTACGCCATTTCATTTCGTGACTCAAAAGGTAACTTGTTAGCGGGAAGCAGCCTGCCAGTGCGCAAAAGTGCCGCCAGCCTGCTGCCCTGGGCCAGTCCCAACAACGTGTATGAAGTTCCGGTGTCGCCGGTGGGCAACGGCTTGCTGATTAGAGGGCAAGCCTACCGAACCTCGCTGGGCTTGATCGGTAGCGGCCTTTTTTGGCTCATCACCGTCTTGAGCCTGATGACGGCCTGGATGCTGATCGCCAACTGGCGACACACACGTCGTCGCATGGAAGCGCAACAAGCCTTGGTGGTGGAAACCAGTTTTCGTCGCGCGATGGAAAACTCGATTTTGACCGGCATGCGGGCACTTGACCTCAATGGCCGGATTACCTATGTGAATGCCGCCTTTTGCCAAATGACCGGCTGGAGCGAAGCTGACTTGGTCGGTTTAACCGCCCCCTTCCCCTACTGGCCAGAAGAAGATCGAGAGTTACTCAACCAGCGACTGACCGAAGAACTGACCGGGAAAACGGTGAACGGTGGTTTTCAGGTACGGGTCAGGCGGCCAGACAACACCATATTTGATGCCCGCCTTTATGTATCCCCTTTGATTGACGCCCGCGGGGTCCAAACAGGATGGATGACCTCGATGACCGACATCACTGAGCCCAACCGCATCAGGGAACAGTTATCAGCCTCGCACGAACGATTTACCACCGTGCTTGAGGCGCTGGACGCCTCTATTTCGGTGGCACCGCTGGGCAGCGACGAATTGCTGTTTGCCAATAAGTTGTATCGCCTGTGGTTTGGCACCCAAGCGGGCGGTCACCTGGCCTTGGTCTCTCAGGCCGGTATTCCATTGCCGCTCCCACTGGATGAAGTCTCTGACGCGGTCGATACGATGGCCGGCCTCCCCACTGACGCCCTGTCAGAGGGCGATGCTGAAAGCGCCGAAATTTATATTGAGCCCCTGGGAAAATGGCTGGAAATTCGCACCAGGTACCTGAGCTGGGTGGACGGCCGCTTGGCTCAAATGGTCATCGCCACCGACATCACCGCGCGTCGTCTGGCTGAAGAACAGTCAGCCGCTCAAACCGAGCGCGCCCAAAACGTGAGTCGACTCATGACCATGGGCGAAATGGCCTCCAGCGTGGCGCATGAACTGAACCAGCCGCTGACCGCCATCAACAACTACTGCATGGGGATGATTTCGCGCATCAAAGACAAACATATTTCTGAAACTGATCTTTTGGGCGCGCTGGAAAAAACAGCCAAACAAGCCCAGCGCGCAGGCCAGATCATTCAAAGGGTGCGCTCGTTCGTCAAGCGCAGTGAACCCAACCGATGCTTGTCCGACATCAACACCATGGTGGATGAGGCCGTTGAGCTCGCGGGCATTGAGTTTCGCAGGCGCAATGTTCGGCTCACGCACTTTGTCGCCCCCGGCTTGCAGCAACTCATGGTGGACCCTATTCTTATTGAGCAGGTACTGGTCAACTTGCTGAAAAATGCAGCAGAATCCATTGACCAAGCCCAAAGGTCAACAATGAACCGAAGTGTAAAACTTCGCGTCCAAGCGGCCCGAGTTGAAGACAATAAAGTCATTGAATTCACGGTGGTGGACACCGGCATGGGTATCGCCCCAGAGGTCATGTCGAGGCTCTACGAAGCCTTTTACTCGACCAAGGCTGAAGGCATGGGTATTGGCCTGAGCTTGTGTCGCTCGATCGTCGAATCGCATCTGGGACGATTGAAAGCAGAGAACATCTACAATGAAGCCGAAGTAACAGGCTGCTGTTTTTCCTTCTGGATCCCTGTGAATGAATCGCTTCCATTGAAGCCATAAAATCCGTAAACACCAACAAGGACGACCTAGTAAATCATGAGTTTAATTCCCAAAAAAGGAACGGTTTATGTTGTTGATGACGACGAAGCCGTCCGTGATTCACTGCAATGGCTGCTGGAAGGCAAAGACTACCGCGTGCGCTGCTTTGAGTCAGCCGAATCGTTTTTAAGCCGCTACGATGCCCGCGAAGTCGCCTGCCTGATTGTGGATATCCGCATGGGCGGCATGACCGGTCTGGAGCTTCAAAACCGTTTATTGGAAATTCACTCCCCCCTCCCCATCGTGTTCATCACCGGGCACGGCGACGTTCCGATGGCGGTGGACACCATGAAAAAAGGCGCCATGGATTTCATCCAGAAACCTTTTAACGAAGACCAACTGGTTCCTTTGGTGGAGCGGATGCTGGAGCAAGCCAAAGGCGCCTTTGCAGAACACCAAAGTGCGGCAAGCCGCGACGCCCTCATGGCCCGCCTGACTATCCGCGAAGCCCAGGTGCTGGAGCGCATTGTGGCCGGTCGCTTAAACAAACAAATTGCGGACGACCTCGGCATCAGCATCAAGACGGTGGAAGCGCACCGTGCCAACATCATGGAAAAACTCAGTGCCAACACGGTCGCTGACCTGCTGAAAATCGCTTTGGGTCAAGCCGCCGTCAAAGCCTAGTCTTAGTCACTTTTAATAGCTGCTTACGCCCGCTCAGTATGGACTAGCGGGCTTTTTTATATAGAAAATACAACCATGACCACTCAAACTTTCGGCCAAATTATTGATGGCGTCGCTCTCTCAAGCCAACTGCGCGCTGACGTCGCCCAACGCATCGTCGCCCTCAAGGCTCGCGGCGTGACACCGGGCCTGGCCGTCATTTTGGTGGGCGAAGACCCCGCCAGCGCAGTTTATGTGCGCAACAAGGTCAAGGGGTGCCTGGACACGGGCGTGCACTCGGTGTTTGAGAAGTATGAAGCCACCTTGACCGAGGCCGACCTGCTGACCCGCATTGCCGCCCTGAATGTGGACCCCAGCATTCACGGAATTTTGGTGCAAATGCCCCTGCCCAAACACATTGACCCGCTCAAAGTTATTGAGGCTATTTCAACCGCCAAAGACGTCGATGGCTTTGCCACCTTGAGCGCCGGCGAGCTGATGACTGGTCAGGCCGGCTTTCGCCCTTGCACGCCTTATGGCTGCATGAAATTGATCGAGAGCACCGGCATTGATTTGCGCGGCAAGCACGCCGTGGTCATTGGGCGCTCTAACACCGTGGGCAAACCCATGGCCATGCTGCTCTTGCAAGCCAACGCCACCGTCACGGTTTGCCACAGCGCCACGCCAGACATTGGTTTTCACACCCGTCAGGCCGACGTGGTGGTGGCCGCTGTGGGCAAGCGCAACGTGCTGACCGCCGACATGGTGAAACCCGGTGCGATCGTGATTGACGTGGGCATGAACCGCAACGATGAAGGCAAGCTCTGCGGCGACGTCGATTTTGCCGGGGTCAAAGCTGTGGCCAGCCACATTACCCCCGTGCCTGGCGGGGTTGGCCCCATGACCATTACGATGTTGTTGGTCAACACCCTTGAAGCCGCTGAACGCGCCGCTATCTAATGCCCATGAACAATCCTCTGCTCTCCTTTGACGATCTGCCTCTTTTTGACCAGATCAAACCCGACCATGTGGCACCTGCCGTAGACCAGCTGCTTGAAGGCGCCAGTGCGGCGCTGGAAACTGTCACCGCTGCTGACTTCCCTGCCCGCTGGACGGATATAGCCGCCGTGCTGGATGTGGCCACCGAAAAACTCAGCCGCGCCTGGGGCGCTGTGAGCCACCTCAACAGCGTGGCCGACACGCCCGAGTTGCGTGCGGCTTACAACGAAGCGCTGCCCAAAATCACCGAATTTTTCACCCGCTTGGGTGCGGACGAGCGGCTTTACGCCAAATACAAAGCCATTGACGTGGCCACGCTCAACACCGAGCAGCGCCAAGCCCACAAAAATGCCGTGCGTAACTTTGTGCTTGGCGGTGCCGAGTTGCAAGGCACTGACCGCGAACGCTTTGCCGCCATTCAAGAGCGCCAAGCCGAGTTGAGCCAAAAGTTCAGCGAAAACGCATTAGATGCGACCGATGCCTTCGCCTACTATGCAGCTGCTGACGAAATGGACGGTGTGCCTGAGGATGTGCAGCAAACCGCGCTTGAAGCCGCCAAGGCCGAGGGCAAAGAGGGTTTTAAGCTCACCCTCAAAATGCCGAGCTACCTGCCTGTGATGCAGTTTGCCCAAAGCAGCGCCCTGCGTGAAAAGCTGTACCGGGCCTACGTGACGCGCGCCTCGGACCAGGCCGATGTGGACATGCACAAATTTGACAACTCGACCATCATTGCCGAAATGTTGGCCTTGCGCCTGGAAGAAGCCCAACTGCTGGGCTTTAACAACTTTGGCGAACTCTCTGTAGTGCCCAAGATGGCCGAGACACCCCAGCATGTGATCGACTTTTTGCGCGACCTGGCCGCCAAAGCCCGCCCCTTTGCCGAAAAAGACCTGACTGACCTGCGCGAATTTGCCCAACAACATCTAGGACTCGCCGACCCACAATCTTGGGACTGGCCCTATGTCAGCGAAAAGCTCAAGGAAGCGCGCTACGCCTTCAGTGAGCAAGAGGTCAAACAGTATTTCACCGCCCCCAAAGTGCTGGCGGGCTTGTTCAAGATTATTGAGACCCTGTTTGAGGTCAACATCAAAGCTGACAAGGCGCCCGTATGGCACGCCGGTGTTGAGTTTTACCGCATTGAGCGGGCCGGCCAATTGGTGGGGCAGTTTTACCTGGACCCCTCAGCCCGCACCGGCAAACGCGGTGGTGCCTGGATGGACGACGTGCGCACCCGCTGGTTGCGCCCCGACACCCAACAGCTGCAAACCCCGGTGGCCCAGCTGGTGTGCAACTTTGCCTCCAGTGTCAACGGCAAGCCTGCGCTCCTGACGCATGACGACGTGACCACCTTGTTTCATGAGTTTGGCCACGGTCTGCACCACCTGCTGACCCAGGTGAACGAGCACGACGTCTCAGGCATCAGCGGCGTGGAATGGGACGCCGTAGAGTTGCCCAGCCAGTTCATGGAAAACTTCTGCTGGGAATGGGATGTGCTCAAGCACATGACCGCCCATGTCGACACCGGCGAACCCCTGCCACGCGCCTTGTATGACAAGATGCTGGCCGCCAAGAACTTCCAAAGCGGCATGCAAACCTTGCGCCAAATTGAGTTCTCGTTGTTTGACATGCTGCTGCACACCGCCCACGACCCGGCGCTGGATTTGATGCCTTTGCTTAACCAGGTGCGTGCCGAAGTATCGGTGCTACAGCCGCCAAGCTGGAGCCGCACCGCGCACACCTTCAGCCATATTTTTGCCGGGGGCTATGCGGCGGGTTACTACAGCTACAAATGGGCCGAGGTGCTGAGCGCCGATGCTTACGCAGCGTTTGAAGAAACCGCCGACACATCAGGCTTGCCCAATGCCGAGACAGGTAAAAAATACCTGCAGTCCATTTTGGAAGCTGGTGGCAGTCGCCCCGCCATCGAGTCCTTCAAAGCATTTCGCGGCCGCGAACCCAACCTAGATGCCTTGTTGCGGCACCAGGGCATGTCAGAAAAGGCCTGACACAGGAGCGTCACTGCGAGGGCAAAGATAGCACCCGTCACTGCGAGGCCAAAGGCCGCGGCAGTCCATCTTCGAATTGCTAGGGTCGCGTCAGGCGCGCAGTCATGGACTGCCGCGCTTTGCTCGCAGTGACAAGCTCCTTAAAACGTCAACGTTTTAACGCCGGTGGCGGTGCCCAGTAGGCACACCTGAGCTTTCTGGTGGGCAAACACGCCCACGGTGACTACGCCGGGCCACTGGCTCACTTGCGTCTCGAACGCCAAAGGGTCGGCAATTTGCAGGCCCAACACATCAACGATGATCTGACCGTTGTCGGTGATGAGAGGTTGGCCGTCTTTCAAACGAATCGTGGCCTGACCGCCCATCGCGGCAAACTGGGCGATGATGCGCTGAGCAGCCATGGGAATCACTTCCACTGGCAGGGGAAACTTGCCCAGCTTGTCCACCAGCTTGGATTCGTCGGCAATACAGACAAACTTGGCCGACTGCGCCGCCACAATTTTCTCGCGGGTAAGGGCTGCACCACCACCCTTGACCATGTGGCCATGGCCGTCGATCTCGTCAGCGCCATCGATGTAAACAGACAAATGCGGTACGTCGTTGGAGTCAAGCACTGGAATCCCCAAAGCCTTCAGGCGCAGGGTACTGGCCTCTGAGCTGGACACGGCGCCCTTGATCTGGTCTTTGATAGTGGCCAGCGCGTCAATGAATTTATTCACGGTGGAGCCCGTACCCACGCCCACGATGTCGCCCGGCACCACATACTGCAAAGCGGCCAGGCCGACCAGCGTTTTGAGTTCGTCTTGAGAAAGAATCGGGGCGGCGGGGGAATTAGGGTGTGTCATCTGGGAAAATCGGGTGAGTTGTTGAAAACATAAACAAAGAATCTACAGGAATTATCCGATGTCTCTCGTCCCCTACGCCCTCGCCCGCCCGTTTTTATTTAGCCTGGACCCTGAGGTCGCCCACGATGTGACGATTAAAGGCTTGGCCGCCCTGCAAGGCACGCCTTTTCAAAGGGTATTTTCTTCTGCCCGCGTGGAAGACCCCATTCAATTGGCCGGGCTGACCTTCCCCAACCGAGTCGGTATGGCGGCAGGGCTGGACAAAAACGCCCGCTGCATTGACGGACTGGGCGCCATGGGTTTTGGCTTTGTGGAGGTGGGCACGGTCACGCCGCTGGCGCAGCCCGGCAACCCCAAGCCCCGCATGTTTCGCCTGCCCGAGGCGCAAGCCCTCATCAACCGTCTCGGTTTCAACAACGACGGCTTGGATGCCTTTATTGCCAATGTGAAGCGCTCAAACTTTTACCGCCAGCGCCAGATCGCCAGCCTTGGGGCCAAAACCCCGATGCTGCTAGGGCTCAACATTGGCAAAAACGCCGCCACCCCCATCGAGCGCGCCACCGACGACTACCTGCTTGGCCTGGATGGCGTCTACCCCTATGCCGACTACGTCACCATCAATATATCGAGCCCCAACACTAAAAACCTTCGGGCACTGCAAAGCGACGAGGCGTTGGACCAACTGCTCGGTGCCATCGACCAGCGCCGCGAGATGCTGGCGCAGCAACACGGCAAGCGCACGCCCATCTTTGTCAAAATTGCGCCTGATCTTGATGAAACCCAAGTCAGCCTGATCGCCGCCACCTTGCAGCGCCACCACATGGACGGCGTGATTGCCACCAACACCACGCTGAGCCGTGAGGCGGTTAAAGGGATGGCGCATGAGGCTGAGACCGGCGGTCTCTCAGGCAAGCCGGTGCTCGCCATGAGCAACCGGGTGATCACCCAACTGCGCCAGGCACTGGGCAAAAACTACCCCATCATTGGCGTGGGCGGCGTGATGAGTGCCGAAGATGCGGTGAGCAAAATAAGAGCTGGGGCCGATGTGGTGCAAATTTACACCGGCCTGATTTACCAAGGCCCGGACTTGGTGAAGCAGGCAGCTAATCTTATTAAAAAGACCTTCTAAGCCAATCCAGACCAGCTAGAGTAGCTAACTTTTTAATAGCATTTAAAGATGCTCAAATTGAGTGACCACGTAGTCACCCAAGGCCAGCGCACTGGTCAGGCCGGGTGACTCAATGCCATAAAGATTGACCAACCCCGCTACGCCGTGTGTGGCGGGGCCTTGAATCAAAAAGTCGCAAGCGGGCGCATCGGGGGCATGGATTTTGGGCCGAATGCCTGCGTAGCCGGGAATCAGAGCGCCATCCGCCAACTCAGGCCAGTATTGGCGCACTTCGGCATAAAACGCATCGCCCCGCGCCGGGTCCACGACGAGATCATCGGCGGACTCCACCCACTGCACATCGGGTCCAAACTTGGCTTGACCGCCCAAATCCAGAGTCAGGTGCACGCCCAAACCAGCCGCCTGGGGCACCGGGTAAATCAAATGAGAAAACGGCGCACGCCCTGCCAGGGTGAAGTAATTGCCCTTGGCAAAGTAGGCTTTGGGCACATGACGCGCATCCAGCCCTTGAAACCGCGCGGCCACCGCCGGGGCATGCAAACCCGCCGCATTAACCACCATTTTTGCTTGCAGACAGGTGCCATCTTGGGTGAATAAATTGATAGCGCCTTGCGCTATTTCCGCGTGGTCAAGCGCCGAATTAAGCACCACCATGCCACCCGCATTTTCAAGATCGCCTTGGAGTGAAAGCATGAAAGCGTGACTATCCACAATGCCCGTGCTGGGCGAGAACACGGCGCCTACGCAACGCAGGGCGGGCTCTAGCGCTTGGGCTTGCTCACGGCTGAGCATCACCAAATCATCCACCCCGTTTTGCCGGGCTTTTTCAATGATGGCTTGTAACTGCGCCAATTGATCAACATGGGTGGCGACCAGCAGCTTGCCGCAACGCCGGTGACCTATTCCCCTCTCGGCGCAGTAGGCGTACAGCGCCTGCTTGCCCTGCACGCACAAACGCGCCTTGAGCGAGCCCGGCACGTAATAAATTCCCGCGTGGATCACCTCGCTGTTGCGCGAACTGGTTCCGGTGCCTATGGCGTTGGCCGCTTCCAGCACCAACACTTCGCGGCCAGACAGGGCCAAAGCGCGGGCAACCGCCAGGCCAACCACACCAGCGCCGATGACGACGCATTCGACTTGGTCAGGGTTTGAAGCGATGGGGGAAGTGGTCATGCATTGGGCTTTGTTTGGGCAGAACCCAGGTTTGGATTCTTGTGGGACTGAATGGGTGTGACTTTGGGCATTTTAGTAATTGTTTAGGCCGTTATGTAAATCGCTCCATGCGAGTTGTGTGCGGTTCAAAGGAAGCCGATAGGTGGCTTGGCCTTGCGTGTTTTGTCTTCTGAGATGAGTTGTTTGATGGCATCGAACACCTGGGAGAACTGCTCGTCGTGGCGGGTTTCCATGGCCTCAATGCGCAATCGGAGGTCGCGGTTGGAATCCATCAGGCGGCGCAACTGCACAAACGTTCGCATGATGGCGATGTTGACCTCAACTGCCCGTTGGGAGCGCAGCACGCTGGAGAGCATGGCCACACCTTGCTCGGTGAAAGCGTAGGGAATCGCCGAGAGTTTGCGTCGCGATGTGGTCACAATTTGTGACCACATAGCTGTCCCCTCTTGAGTTGGTAGCTGAAACATGAAGTCATCAGGGTTGTGGCGGCAAGCACGGCAAGATAGACTGCCGCGCTGCGCTCGCAGTGACGGGGCTAAGGGTTCCTCTTGACAGGGCAAATGGAATCAAATAGTGAAGCAGCTGAATCTTGGTGCACCAACCATGCTGACTGCCGATGACACCGGGGTGGATGGTGCAGCGAAATCAAGGAGGAGCCCAAAGGGCGGGGGACATTCGCGGAAGCATTCGCCCCGGCGGCAGCGGCCCCCCACAAATCGGCGCGTGTGCCGACAGCCCAGCAAAACCCAACGCCCATAAAAAAACCCGCACTAGGCGGGTTTTTTCGATACCTGAGACCAGGTATTAACCCATGTGCAAACCACCGTTGACCGAGAAGTCAGCGCCTGTGGAGTAGCCGCCTTCTTCTGATGCCAACCACGCAATGATGGAGGCAATCTCGCTGGGTTTGCCCAAGCGCTTCACCGGAATAGTCGCCACAATTTTGGCCAACACGTCTTCACGAATCGCGTTCACCATGTCGGTCCCAATGTAGCCTGGGCTCACGGTGTTGACCGTTACGCCTTTGGTGGCCAACTCTTGCGCCAAAGCCATGGTGAAACCGTGCATACCGGCTTTGGCGGCTGAGTAGTTGGTTTGACCCGCTTGGCCTTTTTCGCCGTTCACCGACGAGATGTTGACAATGCGTCCCCAACCCTTTTCAACCATGTCGCCCACCACTTGCTTGGTGACGTTGAACATGGAGTTCAGATTGGTCTCGATCACTGAATCCCAGTCTTCGCGCGTCATTTTCAAAAACATGCGGTCACGGGTAATACCCGCGTTGTTGACCAGCAAGTCAATGGTGCCGTGCTCGGCTTTGGTTTTCTCGAAGGCTTCAACTGTGGAATCCCAGTCGCCCACATTGCCAGCAGAAGCGTAGAACGTGAAGCCGAGGGCCGCTTGTTCTGCAATCCACTTGGCGTGGTCACGGGTGGGGCCGCAGCCTGCAATCACCTTGAAACCTTCGGCGTGAAGCCGCTGGCAAATGGCGGTCCCGATGCCACCCATACCACCGGTGACGTAAGCTACTTTTTGACTCATTTTTGTTTCCTCTTTGTTAATGAACTGTCTATTTTTCTAACCACTAAAAACTTAGCGCTCGATCGTCAAGGCAACGCCCATACCGCCACCAATGCACAAGCTGGCAATGCCTTTTTTGGCATCGCGGCGCTGCATTTCATGCAAGAGCGTCACCAATATACGGCAGCCGGAGGCACCTACAGGGTGGCCAATCGCAATGGCGCCGCCATTGACGTTGACTTTGGAGGTATCCCAGCCCATTTGTTGATTGACCGCACAGGCTTGCGCTGCGAAGGCTTCGTTAATTTCCAGCAAGTCCAGGTCAGCGGCGTTCCAGCCGGCACGGGCCAAGGCAATTTTGGAAGCCGACACGGGACCCATTCCCATCAAGGCGGGGTCGAGTCCACTGGTCGCAAAGCTGGCAATGCGGCCCATTGGGGTCAGGCCCAAAGCGGCTGCTTTTTTGGCCGTCATCACCATGACAGCGGCGGCGCCGTCGTTGATGCCTGAGGCGTTGCCAGCGGTGACGCCACCGGCTTTATCGAATGCAGGACGCAGACCAGCCAACACTTCGGCGTTGGTTTTGCGGTTGATGTATTCGTCGGCGGAAAACACCAGCGGGTCACCCTTCTTTTGGGCGATGCTGAAAGGCACGATTTCGTCTTTGAACTTACCGGCGTCTTGTGCGGCAACCGCTTTGAGCTGGCTGGCCAAAGCCAATGCGTCTTGCATGTCGCGCGTGATGCTGTAGGCCTTGGCCACGTTCTCAGCCGTAATGCCCATGTGGTACTGGTTGTAAACGTCCCACAGACCGTCCACAATCATGGAGTCGATCATTTTCCAATCGCCCATGCGCTGGCCGTCGCGCGAACCGAGCAGGACGTGTGGCGAGGCACTCATGTTTTCCTGGCCGCCGGCAATCACAATCTCGCTGTCGCCATAAGCCACCGCTTGGGCAGCCAACATGACCGACTTGAGGCCGGAGCCGCAAACCGCATTGATGGTGAGCGCTGGTGTTTCTTTGGCAATACCGCTTTTGATCAAAGACTGACGCGCCGGGTTTTGTCCTGCGCCTGCAGCCAGCACCTGGCCCATGATGACTTCACCAATTTGGTCAGCGCCCACGCCTGTGCGTGCCAGCAAATCACGAATGACGGCAGCACCCAACTCGGTGGCTGGCGTCTTGGCCAGGGTTCCACCAAACTTGCCAACGGCGGTACGGGCTGCTGAAACGATAACGATGTCTTCCATTTACTTCTCCGAGTGATAAAAATTATTTAGGCTTTGGCTTTGACGTAGCGGCCTGGGGCTGCCTCAATGGCTTTGTATTTGCCTTTGCCATAGGTTTTTGGGGCCGTGATTTGCTTGCCCGCTTGAGCAGCCAGCCACTCAGACCAGTCCGTCCACCAGCTGCCGGGCAACTCGGTGGCACCTTCAAGCCACTGCGCGTGGGTTTTGGGCAACTTGCCGTCTTCACGAATCCAGTGGCTGCGCTTGTTTTTAGCGGGCGGGTTGATGACCCCAGCAATGTGGCCTGAGGCGCCCATGACAAAGCGTTTTTTGCCAGGCAAAAATTGCGTGCTTGCATAAGCGCCGCCAATCGGCACGATGTGGTCTTCGCGAGAGCCGTAGATGTAGATGGGCATATCGACCAAACGCAAATCAACTTTCTCACCACACACCACGGCTTTACCGGGCTTGACCAGGTTGTTTTCCAAGTAGGTGTTGCGCAAGTACCAAGCGTAGAAAGGACCGGGCAAATTGGTGGAGTCGCCGTTCCAGTACAGCAGGTCAAACGGTGGGGGGGACTCGCCCTTCAGGTAATTACCCACCACATAGTTCCACACCAATTCATTGGGGCGCAAGAAACTGAAGGTGCTGGACAAGTCCTTGCCTTTCATCAAGCCGCCCTGGCCCATTTCCTTTTCACGGTACTGAACAAATGACTCGTCAATGAAGACATCCAAAATGCCGGTATCCGAGAAATCAAGCATCGAGGTCAAAAGGGTCACGCTGGCCACGGGCTTTTCACCGCGAGCGGCCAAGACCGCCAGCGCCGTGCCCAAAATGGTGCCACCGACGCAAAAGCCCAAGGCATTGATGGAAGACGCTCCGGTAATTTCTTGGGTGACAGAGATGGCCTTGATGGCTGCGTCTTCCACATAGTTGTCCCAGGTTTTTTGCGCCAGGGACTCATCGGGATTGCGCCAACTGACCACAAAGGTGCGGTGCCCTTGGGCCACAGCGTAGCGAATCAGGGAGTTCTCAGGCTGCAAATCCAGGATGTAGAACTTGTTAATGCACGGAGGCACCAACAAAAAGGGCTTCTCATACACCTTGGCCGTGAGCGGCTTGTACTCAATCAACTGGAACAAGTCGTTCTCAAACACAACCGCGCCTTCAGAGGTGGCGACGTTTTTGCCGACCTCAAACACACTCTCGTCGGTCATGGACACATGGCCTTGACGCATGTCATGGAGCAGGTTTTGTACGCCTTTGGCGATGCTCTCGCCCTTGGTGTCGATGGCCAGTTTTTGGGCTTCGGCATTGAAGGCCAAAAAATTACTAGGCGCGCTGGCAGCGGTGAGCTGCTCTACAGCAAAGCGGATACGGGCACGGGTTTTTTCGTCGCCTTCAACAGCGTCGGCCATCCCCATCAGCGTGCGGGCATTGAGCAAATAGGCCGCCGCTGAAAATGCCGCCATCGGATTGGCTGCCCAAGCATCGGCTGAAAAGCGTTTGTCTTTCGCTTTGGGTGTCCCTTGCATACCGTCAGTCCAGAGCTTGGCGGCATCTTGTAGGTACTGCTGTTGGAGTTCCTGCAATTTCTCTGGGGAGAAATTCACAGGCGCTTGAGCGGTGGGGGCATGAGGTGCATTGGCGCCAACTGCGCCTAAATCAAGGTTTTGTAATGACTGGATTGCTTTGCCCCAACCTTCAGTCAAGGATTGTTGAAACTGCTGGCCGGCTTGCGCCCAAAATTCAGGGGTGTCGTTGCTCATTAATGTCCTCTAATTAGGGTTAAAACTGACCATGCTCTAGTATCCTTGAGAAAACCCTTCAAATAACTGACATTTCATTAGCATCAACCCTGATATGTATATCGTTCCCATCGCCTGGCTTTATGTTTCGCTCATGATGGCAGTGGCTGAAGCCACCAACACCAACGGCACCGTACTGGGCGCCATCGTGACCTTTGTGCTTTATGGCTTGCTGCCGATTGGCTTGATTCTTTACTTCATGGGTTCCAAAGGACGCCGACGGGCGATCAAAGCACGGGAAGCCGCCGAATTGGCGAAAGCGGCAGAGGCCGCCGCGTCACGCCAGCCAGATACAAGCAGCCATGCGGCCACTGACGCCATCGCGCCGATGCGAAAAGAAACGTGAGGGTTGGCTGACGGTGCACCAGTCACGGCTGCCATTGTTGCCAAACACCTGAGTCACACCCAGTGCGGTCAACCTCAAACGCGCCAAACCTTGCAAGTTAGCCATCCATTTGTTCGAACCACAGGGGATGAACATGGCCTGCGCTGCTGGGTCGTTTTCAACAAACGCAGTTCGCACGTCCGCGCCCACTTCAAAGGTTTCCGACCCAATACAAGGCCCCAACCACGCTATTATTTCAGTAGCTGATGTAGCATGAACA
Source organism: Comamonadaceae bacterium (assembly GCA_947372745.1). GTDB lineage: Bacteria > Pseudomonadota > Gammaproteobacteria > Burkholderiales > Burkholderiaceae_C > Rhodoferax. The sequence continues at coordinate 67,477 of CANBUY010000006.1, forward strand.
GCGGGCTTCTGATGGCAAAAACTCTTAAAAACATACTCAAGAATACCTTCTCCCCCAAACCCCGCCAAACTGCGCCACCCGGCGTGCGCCGCAGCAACTTGGGTTCCTTTTTTGTCGGTGAACAACACCGGCAAACAATCGGCCACCATGATGGTGCAGGCCAAATGGTCTAGCTTGGTAAAACACGCATCCGCCGCTGTAGCGTGCGGCGTGGTGGGCGTGAGTTGAACCACCTCAAGCCCATGAACCTGACTTAAAAAAACAGGCTTTGCGGGTATTGAGTTTTGCAATATCAGTCGATTCGCAGCCACAAGGACAGGATCGTCCCCGACATGGTCGCCCAAATTCAAGGCGTCATAAGGGGGCAAAGACTGCCCGCCGGTTCGCGTGGTACACACTGCCTGCACATGGGCAGGCGCAGGCCAATCAGGAATAAGCCAATCTGGGCTTGCGCCCCTTTGAAAGTCGCCCACAAAAGCCTCGTGCGATCTTAATAACCAGCCGGACGAACATGCACCTTGTCGTAGGCGATCAGGAGTTTGCGGTGCATTTCGCAGCCTTCCATCAACAAGCCCGGCGCGCTGATGCCCATGAACCGGTCCGTTTGCATGATTAAGGCATGCGCTTGAGCGACAGCGCCAGCCCCGTACAGTTGGCGCATGGCATCTAGGTAGGGACCGGTGTCACCCATGTCGGCCAGGTTAATCAGGCTCTCAATACAGGCGTAAACGCTGCGGCGCTGTGGATCGATCTGCTCAAAATGGCGAATCCAGTCACAACCTTCCAGCGTGGCGGACTCGTCACCAATCGCCAGGGCGAGCAGGGTTTTGAGTTCGCCCACGCGCAGGTCGCTCCAAAAAGTGCCGGCATCGGCGGCCATGCCAATGACCGCAGCCACCGGGCGCTGGTCGGCCAAAGAGGATTCATTGAGCGTGGAGAGCAAATCGGCGCACTCTTCATCATCCAGATCGGTCAAATTAAGGATGGCTTCGCGCATCTCGTTGGCCACGCTGTTGTTCTCGAATTCGAGGTCATCTACCGGGTAGATTTCAGAAATACCGGGCACCAGGATGCGGCAGGCATAGACGCCCAGGTGGGTGAAGTCGGCCACATAAATCTCGCGGCCATCACGGTGGATGCGGTCAACCGCCCAGGCATAGTCTTCGGTCGTGTTGGTGCTGAAGTTCCAGTCACAGAACGCGTAATCAGGCACGTCACCCAAGAATTTCCAATGAATGACGCCGCTGGAGTCCACAAAATGAATTTCGATGTTGGTCGAACTGGCCACTTCTTCCAAATGGAAGCCTGGGACAGGAAAACCAGCCAAAGAATCCAACGCGCGGCCTTGCAACAACTCGGTCAGCGCCCGTTCCAGTGCAATCTCAAAACGAGGGTGCGCCCCAAAACTGGCAAAGCAGCCCTGGTCTTCAGGGTGCAAAAGCGTCACATTCATCACCGGGTATTGGCCTCCCAAGGAGGCATCTTTGATCAAAATACCAAACCCAGCGGCACGCAAGGCGGTAATGCCTGAGGCAATCCGCGGGAAGCGCGCAATGACCGACTCCGGCACGTCAGGCAGGCAAATGCCTTCGCTGATGATGCGTTCCTTGATATGACGCTCAAAAATTTCTGACAGAGCCTGGGTTCGCGCTTCAGCCTGGGTGTTGCCCGCCGACATGCCGTTGCTGACATACAGGTTGCCAATGATATTGACGGGGAAATAGGTGGTGACACCGTCGCGCTCGCGCACATAAGGAATGGCGCAAATACCTCGCTCCATGTTGCCGGAGTTGAATTCCACCAGACTGGAGGCATCCACGTTGCCTTCGGGGTTGTAAAACTTGTGCAGTCCGGGGTTGAGCAAATCAATCGGCCAACTGCCGTCCTCATTGGGCGTGAACCAGCGTTCCTGCGGGTAATGCACAAAATGACGGTTAGCCACTTTGGGGCCGAGGTAATAGTGGGTCCAGAAATAATTGGTGGAGAGTCGCTCAAAAAACTCGCCCAAAGCACTGGCCAGGCAAGCCAGGCGGGTGGCACCCTTGCCGTTGGTAAACAAAATCGGGCAATCCCGGTCACGAATGTGCACCGACCAGATACCGTCCACCGGGTTTAGCCAGCTTTTCTCCTCAATATGAAAACCTAGTGCCTGCAGTTTTCCTTGCAGGTTTTTGATCGTGAATTCGAGTGAGGCATCTTTGCCGGGGATAAAGTTTTCGTTATACATGGGGGATTAGCATAACGCACGCAACAGTTTTTTTGTACCGCGCTCGGGGGAGGCTAGACTAAGTGTTTCGCCACTCACCTAAATAAACTGGAGCCCTCATGATTCTTGAACTTGCCGACATTCGAATTCATCCCGGTCAGAACGCCGCTTTTGAAGAAGCCGTTGAACGTGGCTTGAAGGCCGTCATTCACAGCGCCAAAGGGTTCCAAGGATACAAAGTGAACCGGGGTTTGGAAAGCAAAGAGCGTTATATTTTGCAAATCTTCTGGGACACACTGGAAGACCACACCATCGGCTTCCGCCAGTCCCCCGCCTTTGCCGATTGGCGCGCCATTGTGGGGCCCTTTTTTGCAGGCCCTCCTACCGTTGAGCATTTTGAACTGGTCACGAAGTCAGAGTAAGGCAAACCACCATGACGTATGTTTTCAACCCCACCCCCACCGTCTCGGTCCCTGTTTTGGGCACGCCGGCACGTTTTCCCGTTCACCGCATCTATTGCGTTGGCCGCAACTATGAAGAGCACGCCAAAGAAATGGGCTTCACCGGGCGCGAGCCACCCTTCTTCTTTTTGAAACCTACTGATGCGCTCGTCGTGGTCAATGAAGGCGAAACAGGCACCCTGCCCTACCCCAGCCTGACCCACAACTTCCACCATGAAATTGAATTGGTGGTGGCCATTGGCGTGGGTGGCAAAAACATCAAGGCAGCCGACGCCTTTCAACACATTTTTGGCTATGCCGTTGGCTTGGACATGACCCGCCGTGATCTTCAAAACGAAATGAAAAAGCTGGGTCGCCCCTGGTGCATTGGCAAAGCCTTCGACGCCTCGGCGCCCATTGGACCCATCACCCCAGTGGCACAAGCAGGTGACGTGAACCAAGCAGAGGTTTATTTGCAAGTCAATGGCCAGGATCGCCAGCGTAGCGCGGTCGCCAAACTCATCTGGAACATCGCCGAGACCATTGAGCACCTGTCTGCCGCCTGGGAACTGCAGGCTGGCGACCTGATTTACACCGGGACGCCTGAAGGCGTGGCGGCGGTGGTGTCAGGTGACACGCTGCTTGGCGGGGTCTCGGGTCTGGGCACCCTCAGCGTGAAAGTTATTTAAATCGGCGCGGCCAAACGCTCAAAGCCTAGACCGGTCAACGGTCAAGGCTGGCGTTTGGACTTGTGCGCTATGGCCAGCCTATTCAGGAGTAGACGGTGAAAGTTTTGAAAATATTGGGGCAGTTTTGTGCCATTCTGGCGGGTTTCCTCATGGCCTTGATCACGCTTTTGACTTGTTTCAGCATCGTCGGGCGTGAACTATTGGGCAAAACCATTCCCGGCGACTTCGAACTGGTGGCCTTAGCCACAGGCGCGGCGATTGCCCTGTTCATGCCCTTGTGCCAACTGGACCGTGGCAACATTATTGTGGACTTCTTCACTGTCAAGGTGCCCGCCCGCATCAACCATCGCCTGGACCGACTGGGTGCGTTGATTCTGGCTGCGTGCTTTGCTTTGCTGGCCTGGCGCACCGGCTTGGGCGGGCTGAACTCTTGGGAAACCCACTCGGCCAGCATGCTGCTGGGCTTCCCTGAATGGATTATTTACTCTTTGATGGTGCCGCCATTTATTTTGACTGCCGTGATAGCGCTGCACCAAAGTGCTTTCGGTTTCTCGCAAAACCACGGGCATAGCGTGAACTTATGAACTCAGTGACACTAACCCTCTCGTTTTTAGGACTCATGTTTGTCCTGATGGCTTTGCGCACACCCATTGCCATTTCCATGTTTGTGGCTGGATCGGTCGGCTATGTGGTGCAGGCCGGCTGGTCGCCCTACGTGAGCTTCATGAACACCATGACGTTTGCCCGTTTCGCAAGCTATGACCTGTCGGTCATTCCCCTGTTTATCTTGATGGGCCAATTTGCCACTCAAGGCGGCATCAGCAAGGCTTTGTTTCAGTTCACGGCTGGCATCATGGGCCGATTCAAAGGGGGCCTGGCCATGGCTTCCGTATTGGCGTCTGCCGCCTTTGGGGCCATTTGCGGCTCATCGGTCGCAACGGCTGCCACCATCACCGGGGTGGCGCTGCCAGAAATGAAGCGCCACGGCTATTCGGGTCGACTGGCGACCGGAACCCTGGCCACAGCGGGCACCTTGGGCATCTTGATTCCGCCCTCAGTCCCTCTGGTGATTTACGCCATTTTGACGGAGCAAAACATTGCCAAGCTCTTCTTGGCAGCGACCATTCCCGGCATCATTGCCATGCTGGGCTATATGGCCGTTATCTTCTTTTATGTCCGATTGGTGCCGGGCCACGCCCCTGAGGTGAATAAGAATCCTGAGAAACTGACTTGGCAATCGCTGGTCGGCGTAGCGCCGATTGGCGTGGTGTTCACACTGGTTTTTGGAGGCATTTACGGCGGATTTTTCTCCCCGACAGAAGGCGCTGCGGTGGGGGCTGCCGCTGCTTTTGGTGCGGCAATGCTCAAACGGGAAATGACTTGGGCCAAATTCAAGCTCTGTTTTTACGCCACCGCGCAAAGCTCCGCCATGATCTTTTTGATCTTCGTTGGTGCAGACATCATGAACTCTGCGCTGGCCCTGACCCAGATTCAGCACCAACTGGTGAATTTGATCAATGGCTGGCATGTGGCCCCGATCTGGGTCATGGTGGCTATCGTGGCCTTGCATATATTTTTGGGCACGGTCACTGAAGAGCTGTCCATCATTTTGCTGACCATTCCTATCTTTTTCCCGGTCGTCATGAGCCTCGACTTTGGCATGCCCCCTGAATCAGTGGCGATCTGGTTTGGCATCATGATTTTGATGGTGGTTTCCTTCGGCATGTTGGTGCCACCTATGGGGCTCAATGTTTATGTGGTGAACGGGATGGCCAAGGATGTGCCACTGGGCGAGAGCTTCAGGGGCGTACTGCCTTTTTTAATCAGCGATATTTTCCGCATTGCCCTCTTGCTGTTTTTCCCCGGGGTGTGTTTGTGGCTTGTCAAATTCGTGTCCTGATTAATTTATAAACCTAGGGCATTCACTGGTGCCCGAGCGCCCCACAATCAGGTAAGTTCGGGGCTTGGGGTTTTACCCTTCATTCAAACAACAAAATGAGACTCCTATGATTAAAAGACGCACGCTCCTCAAATCCGGTGCGGCCGCTGTACTCGCAGCGCCTGCGCTGTCAGTCATGGCGCAACAAACGGTCACACTGAAATTTCACACCTTTATGGCGCCACTCTCCAACGTGTGGCTAAACATGCACAAAGCTTGGATGGCCAAGGTGGAGAAGGAATCCGGCGGACGCATCAAGTTTGAAGGCTACCCTGCCATGCAGCTTGGCGGCACGCCTGTGCAACTCTATGACCAGGTCAAAGACGGCGTGGTCGATATTGTCTGGACCCTGCCGGGCAACACCGCCGGGCGTTTCCCAAGGGTTGAAGTGTTTGAACTCCCCTTCATGATGACGAATGCCGAAGCCACCTCCAAGGCCTATTGGGAATATGTTCAAACGATGGCGCCTGATGAGTTCAAGGACACCCAGGTGCTTGCGCTCCAAGTCCACGGCCCTGGCATGTTTCACACCAAAGACAAACAAATTAAGACCGCTGCCGACTTGAAAGGCTTGAAAATGCGCGGCCCAACACGGCAAGTCACCAAACTACTGGGCTACCTGGGCGCCACGCCGGTGGGCATGCCCCTGCCCGGTATTCCCGACGCCCTGTCCAAAGGAACGATCGACGGTGCAGTGATTCCCTGGGAAGTGGTGCCTTCGGTCAAAGTGCATGAACTGACTAAATTTCACAGTGAGTTCGATCCTGCGGGCGGCGCTTTGTACACCACCACCTTTGTCATGGCCATGAACAAGGCCAAGTACAACTCACTCCCGCCTGATTTGAAAAAAATCATCGACGACAACTCCGGCATGGCCACTTCAGCCTGGCTTGGCAAAGTTCAACAAACCGGGGACATCGCGGGCAAGCAATCGGCCGTTGATCGTAAAAACACCATCTACACCATCCCGGCCACCGATGCCCAGGAGTTTCGCCGCAAGTCGGCACTGGTCGAAGTGGAGTGGATTGAGGATATGAACAAACGTGGTTTTGATGGCCGAAAATTGCTCGACACCGCACGCGCCTTGATCGACAAGCACACCAAAGCCACGCAAGAACCCAGCAAAACGACACCCGCCAAAGCGACCGCCAAAAAGGTCTAACCCTCGCAGGGACTCAGTCCGGCGCCAATAATGGACTCAGGATTGAGTCCATTATTGTTTTCTAATTACACTCAATCCATGCTTCGCCCCCCCATCAAACACTGCAAAGAATGCGGCACTGCCGTCATTTACCGGATTCCGGACGATGGCGACACCAAACCGCGTGCCGTTTGCACGGCCTGCCACACTATTCATTACGAAAACCCACTGAACGTCGTGGGCACCGTGCCTTATTGGGGTGAAAAAGTGTTGCTGTGCAAGCGAAATATCGAACCTCGCTGGGGCAAATGGACGCTACCGGCAGGTTTCATGGAGCTTAATGAGACCGTGGCCGAAGGCGCAGCCCGAGAAACCGTCGAAGAGGCAGGCGCTCAATTCGAGATCGACGGCTTGTTTACCTTGGTCAACGTGGCACGCGTCGGGCAAGTCCACATGTTTTACCGGGCGCGCTTGCTGAGCGACGTGTTTGACCCGGGGCATGAAACCATCGAAGCGCGTCTTTTCTCAGAAGACGAAATCCCCTGGGAAGAAATCGCTTTTCGAACCGTTAAAGAAACCCTAGAACGCTATTTCTCAGACCGCCGCACAGGCCATTACGCCATCCATGCCATTGATATCGCTTGAAGCCACGCCCGACTTGGGCGTCGATTTGAAAGGCCGTGCCGAGTATTGGGTGTACCGGGTCGGGGCCTACCTGCTGATCAATGTGATTGACGATCCGGCCTGGCTGGCGCTGATGTTTTGCTAGTTCAGCTGAGCAGCCCCATGCTCCCGTGTTACGTCATGTTGGACCTGGAAACCACAGGGGGCAACCCGGTGCAAGACCGCATCACAGAGATTGCGGCCGTTCGCGTGGAAAACGGCGTCGAGGTGGCACGCTGGAGCACTTTGGTCAACCCTGGCACTTCCATTTCCCCTTTCATCCAAAACCTGACCGGCATCACCAATGAGATGGTGGAGCAAGCGCCTGGTTTTGACGAAGTGGCCAAACCGCTTATGGCGCTGCTCAAAGACGCCGTGCTGGTGGCCCACAACGTGCGTTTTGACCATGGGTTTTTGCTCAATGAATTTGCACGGCTAGAGACGCCCTTGCGCGTTAAAACCCTGTGCACGGTGCGCTTGTCGCGCTTGCTGTACCCACAGTTCAAGAGTCACGGACTTGATGCCATCATGCTGCGCCACGGCCTGAAAACCACCGCCCGCCACCGCGCCATGGGCGATGTCGACATGGTGCTGGCTTGGCTTGCACAAGCTGAAGAAGCGCTAGGCGTGTCACAAGTGCAGCAACAGGCGCTTACGCTGTTGCAAGGTAGTGCTGCCCTGCCCCCGCAACTTGAAACGAATGTGACTGACATTCCTGATACCGCTGGGGTGTATTTGTTTTTCGGGGAAGGACCGCTGCCTTTGTACATCGGCAAAAGCATCAAACTGCGCAGCCGGGTCATGTCGCATTTTCAGGCGGCCAGTCGTGAAGCCCGCGAAATGCGTATTGCCCAGGAAATTAGGCGCGTGGAGTGGATCGAGACCGCCGGTGAACTGGGCGCCTTGCTTTTAGAGGCCCGCTTGGTGAAAGAAAAACAACCTGTGTACAACCGCCAACTTCGCCGCGAACGCACCTTGTGCGCCTGGCGTCTGGACGAAAACCCCAAGGCCAGACCGCTGCTGACCATGGTGCGGGCCGAGGCGTTGCAACCCCAGCAGTTTGGGCGACTTTATGGCGTTTACCGCTCCAAAAATCAGGCGCTGTCCGGGCTGCGTGAACTGGCAGATAAGCATCAGTTGTGTCCGCAGGCTTTGGGACTGGAGTCCAGCAAAGGCCGCTGCTTTGCCCATCAGATAGGCCGCTGCAAAGGCGTGTGTTGCGAAGGTGAAACGCCAGAGCTGCACTATTTACGCCTGACACTGGCGCTGAACGAACAAAAATTACAGGTCTGGCCGCACCCCGGCAAGGTGGGTTTGCGCGAGCACAACGCCCAAAGTGGGCGCTCTGACATCCATATTTTTGACCAATGGTGCCATTTAGCCACGGTCCATGATGAAGCGGAACTGGAAGACGCCCTGACCGGCAGGCAAACGCTGGCTTTTGACCTTGACACCTACCGACTGCTCATCAAGCACCTGATGCCCCTGGGCAAGCCGGGCCTCAAGTCGTCAAAACTCATCTCCTTTGACGAAGCGCGAATTCCTATATAAATACGCCTCTAGCTCTCTGAATGCGTGCTTAAGAAGCTACTATTTAAATAGCATCTTAACGATCGAGAAATTTGACTTCTTTAATCTCTTTGACCTCAGCATCAATGATGTCTGGGGCCGTACCCGAACCTGAGCGCCCTTGCTCAGGCGCGGCATTGAATCGACCCCAAACAGCCTGACGGTTCACCTTGAAGGTCCAGGGGCTGACTGGACTTCCCATCAATCGCGCCACCAAAGCACGCAGGAGCCAGATCAGCAGCAACAGAAAGCCGGCGGCCATCAAACTGGCCAAAAAAACCAAACCAGCCACCATCAGCACCAATCGAAAAAGAACGGTGATGATTTTTCTTATAAAGTGTTCCAAGACTAATCCTCTCTTAAGCGGCCATCGATACGCCGGACACCCGGCGAGACACGGCGTAAGGTGGCAAGCCTTGCAGCATGCGCCGCCCAAACGTGGTTTTGAGCAAGCGGCGGTCATAACAAATCACGGTGGCGTGATCGTCCTCGGTTCTGATCGCCCTGCCCGTCCATTGCAGCAACTTGATGCCGGTTGCGGGCACCACCAACTCGGTAAACGGGTCGCGGCCCACGCTTCGCAGCCACTCGGAGCGGGCTTCCTCAACGGGGTCAGACGGCGGGCTGAAAGGCAGTTTGGTGATAAAAACGGTTTCGCAGAGCTTGCCGGGGAGGTCCAACCCTTCGCCAAAAGACTGCATGCCAAAAATAACCGAGGGGCTGCCTGCCTCAATGCGGGCCTGATGCGCGCCCAGCAAACGGCCCCGCGCCATCTGGCCCTGAACCAAAACGACCTCAAGTAGCGAGGCTGGCAATGAGTCCACCGCCGCTTTCATTTGCGCGCGGGAGGTGAACAGCACCAAGGCGCCGTGCTCGATCTGAGCCAGATCGGACATCAACTCAATCACCATCTCACGGGTGTAGGCTTCGGCATTCTTAGGGTCAGCCTCAGTTTCCACCACGATCAACTCGCCTTGCGTGGCGTAGTTGAACGGGCTCTCTACCTCCAGCGTAGAAGCATGGGGCAGATTGACCAGACCAGCTTCTTTCAAAAAATAATCAAAACTGCCGCAACTGGTGAGGGTGGCTGAAGTCACGACGGCGCCGCGCACCTGGCTCCACAAAGACCGGCGCAGCAGGTCGCCGGGCACAATCGGACAGGCATGGGCGGTGAGAAACACCAGCCCGGAACTGGTATCTGACTTGAGCCACTTGGCCAGCGGCTGGGGGCCGTGCTCCAGCATCAGGCTGCTGGTTTCCACCACGCTGGCCAATTTGGGCGCAATTTGCCCCAGCTTGGCGTACAGCAGCGAACAGGTCACCGCTTGCGAGGGGTCTTCTTTGGCCAACAACTTGACCTCCGCACCCAAGGCCTCCAAAGATTTTGACAAACCCGTGGCGTGGCCAAAGATGATGGTCATGGGATCTACCAGCGCGTCAGGCAAGACGCCATTCTTAAAACGGTGTACCGCGTCATAGCCCGTCTGGTTGACGCTCAGCAAGTCCATCACCAGCCGCCCCACGTCGTGCATGGCGGCTTTGAGCTGCTGCGCCAGCGTGGTGACGTCTTGTGCCAGATCCACATGGATTTTTTCGCTCACCTCTTGCAGCGTCTTGGGCAATTTGTCCAGCCAGCGCAAGCCCGACAAGTCCATGGCGCTTGAAAACTGGTCCAGCGCTACGGCGGGCAAGTGGTGGCCTTCGTCAAAAACGACCAGACAGTTGTCCAGCTCAGGCAGCGCTTTGCGCCCCAGTGAGGCCAGTACCAAGTCGTGGTTGGCCACAATGACATTGGCCTCGGCCAGCTTGGTGCGGGCGTTGTAATAGCTGCACTCCCTGAATCGGGGGCAATGCCGCGCGGTGCAGGTGTGACGCTCGGCTGCCACAGCCGACCAGTCGCGCGAATCGGGTTGCTCAGCCAAGCTGTCGCGGTCGCCATCCCAGTGTTGACCGGCCAGCGCGTCAGCCAGCGTGCCGTAAAGCTTCATGCGCCGCTCTTCGGGGTCTTCGCCTTCCATTTGTTTGGCATAAGCGGTGCGAGGCGGCGGCTTGTCTTCGTCCGGCTCGAACATGTCGTCCATGCCGTCTGATTCCCCCAGACCAACCAGTCGCTCCAATTTGAGTTTGCAGACATAACGTCCCCGCCCTTTGGCCAAGGCAAAAACAAAAGGCGATTCCAATGCGGCCGCTAGAGCAGGTAGGTCTTTGGTCATCAGCTGCTCTTGCAAAGCCACCGTAGCTGTGGAGATGACCACGCGCGTCTTGCGTGCAAGGGCCATCGTGACAGTGGTAGACAGGTAAGCGGCCGACTTTCCCACGCCAGTGCCTGCCTGGATAACCGCGATTGCCTTATGGGGATCGTCGTGCTCGCCCAGACTGATGCCGGACAAAGCACTGGAAATGCGCTCTGCCATGTCGCGCTGGCCCGGACGTGAACGAAAGCCAGAGGTGGCGGACACCACCTGGTCAAAAGCGGCCAGCGACAACTGGGTCAAATCATCAGAATTCAAGAGAAAATCCCATTGAGCATTTTTTATTTACGATGAACATGCTGTATTAAACCAGCGCCCGCGACATGTCACATTCAAATGCTATGCTTTCACCTCAAAAAATGGAAAACCAATAAATGCAAGATGGAACTCGTCTGGCGGCTATCGATTTAGGATCGAACAGCTTTCGCCTTGAAGTGGGTCGCATGGACCACGGCCAATATCTCCGTACCGAGTACCTGAAAGAAACCGTCCGCCAAGGCAGCGGGCTTGACTCAGACCGAAATTTAACGCCCCAGGCCATGCAAAGGGGCTGGGATTGCTTAGCCCGTTTTGGCGAGCGTCTGGCCGGATTCAAAGATTCAGAAGTCAAGGCGGTAGCCACCCAGACCTTGCGTGAAGCCAGAAACCGGGACGAATTCTTGCTCAAAGCCAACCAAATGCTGGGTTTCCCGATCGAGGTGATTTCAGGCCAGGAAGAGGCGCGGCTGATTTATCAAGGTGTGGCGCGACAGCTGCCGCAAAGCAATGAGCGTCGTTTGGTCATTGACATTGGTGGCCGATCCACAGAACTGATTTTGGGCCAGGGCTTCGAGCCCAAGACCATGGCGTCATACCGAGTGGGCAGCATTGCCTGGTCTACCCGGTACTTCCCTGAAAATCAATTTACTCAGCATGCCTTTGAGATGGCTGAAATTGCAGCCAAAGCGGTTCTCGATGAAGCCCTGAACGCCTATCGGCGTGACAGCTGGGACGTGGCTTACGGCTCAGCGGGTACTGTGGGTGCCGTAGGCGATGTGTTACTGGCAGCAGGCTGGCCTGCAGGCCTGATCAATCGGGATGGGTTGAACTGGCTGCAAAACAAATTAATCCAGGCGCAAAGTGTTGACCGACTCCGCTTGGCCGGTATGAAAGACGACCGTCGCGCCATCATCGGCGGCGGATTAAGCCTGATGCGCGCCGTGTTTGACCTGCTGCAAATTGATGAAATGCAAATGGCCACGGGCGGCCTGCGACATGGACTGGTGTTTGACCTCATGGGGTCAGATGACAAGCAGGCGGATGTCCGCACCAAATCGATTGAGCGCCTCGCGACCAAATTTGGAACCGAGACAACGCATGGTTTGCGGGTCGGTAAAGTGGCACAACAACTGTTTGAACAGCTGCACCCTACATCTGAAGCGCCGACGAGCAACAAGACTGACCACCAAGAACGCTTAAGTCGGAAACTATTTTGGGCCGCGCAGTTGCACGAGATTGGCAGCCAAATCTCACACAGCGATTACCAAAAGCACGGCGCCTACATCCTGGACAATTCCGACGCTCTGGGATTTTCACTGCCTGAGTTGCACAAACTCAGCCTCTTGGTGCTGGGGCATCGTGGGAAGTTGAAAAAACTGGATATTGACTTTGAAGACAGCCCATTCACAGAGCAACTAATGTCCCTGCGAATCGCGGTGGCCTTGTGCCACGCAAGACGCGACCCCGACCTGTCAGGCTTGCTGCTGGGACGCCTGAATGATGGCTTTAGCGGCTATGTGCTTGACTACAAAAGCAGCTGGGCGCAAGCCTTTCCCCAATCAGCCCACTTGCTGCGAGAAGAAGTCGTGGCTTGGGAAAAAACACCTTGCTCACTGGTGCTTCGCGAAACCAGATAAAGCTTACTTAGTAACCGCAGCCCCCTAACGCTGCCCTCAATATGCTAGTCTCTAAACCTATTTCAAAAAGACGCTTGGGCAGTGCGCTGGTTTTACTTCAATTTGGTTTCTTGTTTTTTCTGGGCTACTTAGCCACACCGAGCATCTTGAGAGGTGACATTCACCTGAGCGCACTGGCACTTGCAGGTACCTCGCTGGTGCTCGTCGGATGGACCTTTCGGCACAACAGACTGGGCAACTTCAATATAAGACCAGACCCCAAAGCAATGGGTGTGTTGATCATGTCCGGGCCCTACCAATTCATACGTCACCCCATGTACAGCAGCGTGCTGCTGGGCGCTGCTGCATTGGCTCTGTTGTCAGAGCCCCTATTGGCTTGGTGTGTTTGGGCTCTGCTGGCCGGTGTGCTGATCATCAAAGCGACGCTTGAAGAACGATGGATGCTTGAGCAGCACCCAAACTATGGCGCTTACATTCAACGCAGTAAACGGTTTCTACCCTGGCTGCTTTGAAAAAATCCTTGGGTATAAAGTTCGATTGCTGAATTTAACTTTGGCACGATGAAAAACGGGTGGACATAAAAAAGCCCGCTGATGCGGGCTTTTTCAGTTTTTGGCGGAAACGGAGAGATTCGAACTCTCGAGGAGGCTCTACACCCCCTACTCCCTTAGCAGGGGAGCACCTTCGGCCACTCGGTCACGTTTCCTAAT